>JBAXBR010000001.1:0-109348 GCA_037141855.1 Actinomycetota bacterium
GCAAATGGCATAGATCCATCACCCGTGGTTTCCGACCGCGAGACAAAATCGATCGGCCATGAAGAGACGTTTTCTCATGACCTCTTTGATAAATCGTTGTTGCGAACGCATCTTGTGCGTCTTGCCGATGCGGTGGCGCGACGCTGTCGAGAAGATCAACTGGTTCCGAGAACTGTGACGTTGAAAGTGAAGTTTTCAGATTTCCAAACCGTTACTCGGTCACACACGCAAGCCACCTCGGTGACGTCAGCCCAAGCGATGGTGCAAATGATCGAGCCGCTATTACATGGGCTTGATATTTCTCGCGGCGTGCGGCTGATTGGACTGAGCACCAGAAATTTTGAGGAGCACGAACCTCAGCTCAGCCTGTTTGATGATGGAGCGCTGACCACAGATATTGCGGCACTAGATGAAGTGTGGGCTCCAGCAACCAGAGCCATTGACGATATTCGCAGTCGATTCGGTGATTCGGCAATCCGTCCAGCCAGTACCTTGCGATCTGGGCGTAAACCCGGGGCATCCAAATGGGGCCCCAACGACAACGCCGATGCATTGAATTCCGAAGAATAGATCTCCCTGCATTGAGTCTGAGCCAGATTCGTGGAACAATGTGGTCGTGCCACTTTCCGAAGACGAACAGCGAATCCTGAGCCAGCTCGAAGAGCAGCTCCACACTGACAAGAAATTTGCGCATGCTGTTTCGTCATCGGGTTTGTACAGCCATGCCATTCGCAAAGTGCGTTGGGCCGGGCTTGGCGTAGTTGCTTCTTTGGTCTTCACCGTCGCCACGTTGCAGGTGCATTTTTTGGTGGCCTTCCTCGGATTCTTGGGCATGCTTGCCTGCGTGCTCGTCATCGAGCATCAATTGCGGGCCATGAGCAAGGCAGGAATGAAAGACGTTGCAGACACACTGCGCTCTGCCGCCAAAGTGGGCGGCTTTCGGATGCGCTCCATGTTTCGCGACTAACCCGTCAGATCGCACGAACCGTTCGGTTATTTCGTATTTCGGCATGCCGACTATCGTCTAGACCATGAAACCTTCGTACACGCCAGAGGCCGAGGCGTACCGTCTCAAAGTTCAGTCATTTTTGAAGGACAACCTGCCAAAAGATTGGAAAGGTACCGGAGCGCTTGAAGGTAAGCCGCTTGAAGAATTCGTGAAGCAGTGGCGCCAGGTGCTGGCTGCAGGTGGCTACCTGGCAATGGGTTGGCCAAAGCAATACGGCGGCGGAGGATTGTCGGCTCTTGAACAGGTAATTGCTGCAGAAGAATTCGAACGCGCTGGAGTGCCAACAGGCGGACCAAACGATGTGTTCAGCATTCAAATGTTGGGCAACACGTTGTTGCTGTTTGGAACCGAAGAACAAAAGCAGCATTATCTGCCACGCATTATTTCGGGTGATGATGTGTGGTGCCAGGGCTACAGCGAACCAAACGCGGGAAGCGACCTGAGCAACGTGGGATTGAAGGCCGTGCTTGACGGCGACGAATGGATTCTGAACGGACAGAAGATTTGGACATCGGCAGGACACTTGGCCGATCACATCTTCACGCTCGCACGTACCGATTCTGATGCTCCGAAGCACAAGGGTATTTCGTTCTTGCTCGTCGATATGCGTCAACCAGGAATTGAAGTTCGCCCAATCAAGATGATTTCTGGTGAAAGCGAATTCAACGAAGTGTTTTATACCGACGTTCGCGTACCAAAAGAAAACGTTGTTGGCGGCATAAACAATGGTTGGGCAGTAGCTATGGGTCTGCTCGGTTTTGAACGCGGCGAGGCTGCAGCAACTGCGCCAATACGCTTCCAAGCCGAAATTGATCGCTTGATGGATCTTGCTCGTGAAAAGGGTGTTGCATCCGACCCGCGAATCCGCCAACGACTAGCGAAGTGCTATTCAGTTGTGCAAGTAATGCGCTACCTCGGTATGCGCACGCTGACACAATTTTTGGCAGGACATCATCCAGGTCCTGACGGTGCAATCTTTAAGTTGTATTGGAGCGAGTACCACAAGGTGGTTACCGAGCTCGGAATCGACATCATGGGGATGGATGCATTAGTGCCGTCTGGTCGCAGGCCATCGAGTGCGTTCCAAACAGATGATGCTGGTGCGCCAAACGACTCCATGAGCTGGGCAATGACGTTCCTCAATGCTCGTGCTGGAACCATTTATGCAGGTTCTTCGCAGGTGCAGCGCAACATTATTGGAGAAATGGTGCTTGGTCTGCCAAAGGAACCAAAGCCCAATTAGTCTGAGCGCAACATCATGATGAACATTTCCACTCTTGCCAAATTGATCGCTGCATTACTTTTGCGTCCTTGGCTGTGGTTGACCGCCATTCGTCAGGCAATTCGTTTGGCGCCACGCGGTTGGTGGAAACAGCCTCCATTCTTGCCGTTGCCCACGCCTGCATATGTTGAATTTCGCACCACGACCCAATACGGCGGAGCAAAACGAGATCCTGAAATTCACGACATTATTGATTACCTCGAGTGGTCTCGTGATTGGCAAAGTACGACCAGGTTGAGTCGCCGAGGGCGGCGAGGCTAACCATGCGTAGTGCGCTCGTTCTCAATGCAACGTACGAGCCGCTGAGTGTCGTGTCTGCAAGACGCGCCGTGTGTTTGGTGCTGTCCGACAAAGCAGACATTGTTGAAGACGATGGGACGGAAGTGCATGCCGAGAACTTTTCGATGCCGGGTCCGCTAGTTATTCGACTTCGTTACGTAGTGAAAGTTCCGTATCACCGTCGTACTGCGCTGTCGCGTCGTGCGGTGTTTGCTCGCGACGATCATCGTTGTCAGTACTGCGGAGGAGTTGCAGACTCCATCGATCACGTCATGCCGCGGTCACGGGGTGGAATGAATGTGTGGGAAAACGTGACTGCTGCATGCCGACCATGCAACTTGCGCAAACGCGATCGCACGCCAGAAGAGGCGGGCATGAGGCTTGCAAGTGAACCACATGCGCCGCGTGAACTTGCATGGATCTCGGTTTCTGTTGGGCGAGTGCCCGATGCGTGGAAGCAATACCTTGCCCACGCATCCTGATTCATCCTGGAAGTTGCACACCGAACACGTTTCAGCTGCTGTTCAACACGGTCGTGACCTTGCTGTTGAGCGGGGAGTGTGGGACGTTCGCATCACGCACTCGGCAATAGTGCTTGGCTCGCGACAGCAGGAATCGCTGCTCAACGTTGAACATTGCGCACACGATCACATTGAAATCGTTCGTCGTCGCAGTGGTGGGGGAATTGTGTTTCTTGCGCCAGCGGATCATGTGTGGCTCGATGTTGTCGTTCCGAGTGGAGATGCGTTGTGGAGCGATGATGTTGCACGAGCATCGTGGTGGTTGGGCGATGTGTGGGCGCAGACACTGCGCTCACTTGGTATGAACAACGTGTCCGTGCATCGCGAATCACTGAGTAGCGACGCGTGGGGAGATTTGCTGTGTTTCGCAGGTGTTGGGCCTGGAGAAGTGGTGCAGCAACTCGACGAATCGATCGGCAAAGTTGTAGGCATTAGTCAACGACGTACTCGCGAGTATGCGCGATTTCAATGCACCATATATACGAAGTGGAATCCACATGACGTGGAGATGTATGTAATGAATACGCCAGGCGACCTGAACGAAATTGCACATCGTGTTGCAACCGTTCAGGCGAGCCAGCAGGCCATTGTGGACACTTTTGTGTCTCACTTGCCTCGCTAGCAAAAGTTTTTTTTTCGAGCATGTGGCCAATGTGGCCGTGAGTCTCTCAATCCGTCAATGAAATCCGCGCCATTTGGGCTTTCTGCTGTTGAAAAAAAAGTGGGGTGAAGTGGTGAGAAATAACACCAAAGTGGGGGGAAGTGGGGATATCGTATTCCTCGTTGATCCGGAGTGCGGACTCCCTTCAACGGCAGCAATACACGGGAAAGCAAGCCTCATAAGGGTTTGCGAGGGTAGCGGAGGACACATTGTTCGTAGGAGTACACGATCGGCAGCTGGACCCAAAGGGTCGCTTGGCATTGCCTGCATCGTTTCGTCCACGTTTAGAACCCCGTTGCTTCCTCTCTATTGGGCGCGACAAGTGCGTGGACATCTTGACCGCAGAGGCATTTGAAGCCGCCGCCCGGGAATCGATGGACAAGGTTCGCAACGGCGAGATGTCGCTGAATCAACAGCGTGCTCAGGCGAGCAACACCTTTGAAGTTGTTATTGATGCTCAGGGTCGGATCAATATCGAAGAAAAGTTGCGTGAATACGCAGGGCTCACGTTGAACTCGCGAGTTGTTGTCAGCGGTTCGTTCGATCGAGTTGAAATTTGGGAGCCAGAGCGCCACGAGCGCGTCGTCCTCATGGGTATTGAGCAAATCGCCGGATCAGGCGAGTAGCGGGAAAGGAGCGCATCGACCACACCACTTGTTGCGAGCGCTCCTCATGCGAACGTTTCGCTGTACTGCAGTCCTTCGGTTAGCAAGATGGACAGCCCCAACTCCGCCCGCTTCCATTTCGTCGAATCGGGGAGACATCCCGACGACAATGCCAACCGGGGGGCTGCAGTACAGCGAAGCTCCGCATAGGCGAGTAGCTGCACATGAGCGTCGAGTACTTCTTATGAATTCTGCAGCAACCAACTCAACGTTTAACCACGAGCCAGTAATGGCCAATGAAATTGTCGAACTCTTCGGCGCTGTTCCACACGGTGTAGTGGTGGATGCGACGTTGGGCGGAGCGGGTCACTCGATGCGACTGCTTACTGCGTACCCGTGGATGAGCGTGTTCGGAATTGATCAAGACCCAATGGCCATTGAGCACGCTCGAAAAATATCTCCGCAATTTGAAGGACGTCTGATGTTCCACCAGGGACGCTTCGATGGAGTAGCAGAATTTTTGCAACTGCACCATGTGCCAAAAATTTCTGGTGCATTGTTTGACCTCGGTGTTTCATCGCCGCAGTTCGATGAGGCGGATCGTGGGTTCTCCTATCGCAATGATGGGCCGCTCGATATGCGCATGGATACGACCCAGAATTTCAGCGCACTCGACGTGGTGAATGGCTACGAAGTTCAGCAACTTGCAGATGTATTGCGTGAACATGCAGACGAGCGTTTTGCATTCCGCATTGCCAAGGCAATAGTTGCAGCACGTCCGGTGATGACCACTTCGGCACTTGCCGAGATTGTTGCCAACGCAATTCCAGCTCCTGCACGCCGCACTGGCGGGCACCCAGCAAAGCGCACGTTCCAAGCAATTCGCATTGAAGTGAACAAGGAACTGGAAATTTTGCCGAAGGCAATTTCGGACGCGATAGCCGCCACTGAAGTTGGTGGCCGCATTGCGGTGTTGTCGTATCACTCAGGAGAAGACCGCATTGTGAAGCAAGCATTCCGCGATGCAGAGACTCGTCCAGGAGTGACCACCATTGCATCGCCGTTTCAACATCATTTGTCTTCGAGCAAGTTGGTGAAGAAGGTGCGAGTTGCGGAACATGCTTCTGCTGAAGAAATCGAACGCAACCCTCGCGCATCTTCTGCGCGACTCAGGGTTATAGAAAAGGTCGGCTGCTGAGATGGCGTTAGCGATCAACACTGAGCGGGTGCCGCAACGGCGACCACGTGGTGGGCAATCGATACCCCCTGAACGCCATCTCACAGTCATCCCTGGCACGTCGAAGCGAACCATCGTGTTCTTTAGCGCCATGGTGCTTGGACTGTTCGTTGTGGTGTCGTCAGTAATTGGTTTGCAGGCATACATCGCAGGTCAGCAACTGAAGTTGGACCATTTAACAAGCGAGATTTCACTTGCTCGTCAGTACCACGATGAACTTCGCCAGCAGCGTGCTGCATTGTTAGCCCCCGAATATTTACGTGAACAAGCGAAGGCGCTCATGATGACACCGGGCCTTGGTTCGAAGTTTGTAGAAATTCCAGAAGATGTGGTGGCGTCAGTAGTGATTTCGACTGGGAAGATGGATCCAGCATTTGCAGATCCTTCAAATATTGCATCGTTGAATCCGCTTGCAAACTTGGGCAATGCGAAGAATGGAGTGACTCAGCCATGAGCATTGCTGCAGGGTCGCGTGGGCGACGCAACGAACCTCAGCGCGCAAGCGAAATTGCTCGTATGGCTGCTCGGCAAACCGTTCGGTCGCTCACTGAAGATCTCAAGCCAGGTCGAATCCATCATCGCCTCGCTTACGTTCGAATTGCCGTCTCGTTGTTGCTGTGTGCGATGTTGTTGCGCACCGGGTATCTACAAACACTTGGGTCTGGTCACTATCGCGATGCCAGTGTTTCGCAACGCACTCGCGTAAACACCGTTTTTGCAGAGCGCGGATCGATATTGGATCGCAATGGACTTGAGCTTGCGATACCCGTTCCGTTACGGACCGTGTATGCAGACCCTCGCGAAGTGCTCGATGCCGCCGGTACTGCGCACGCCATAGCCGGGTTGCTGGCAATGACGCCAGAAGCAGAAGTTGCACTTGCCGAAAAATTGCAAGACAAGACGAAGAGCTTCACCTATATCGCGCGCCAGGCATCGCAAGAAGTAGCCGACTCACTCATTGCACTACAGCTTCCGGGAGTGTCGTCATATAACGAAGCGGGTCGCGAATTGACAAGCGATGGTTTACGCGCGTTGGTCGGTCGTACGGATCCGGATGGCTCTGGTACTTCAGGTCTTGAAAAGCAGTTTGATGTTTTGCTCGCTGGTGTGAATGGTCGACAAGTGCGCGAAGTGAGCGCAAAAGGTCAGTCCATTCCGGCAACCGAAGACAGCAGCGTTGCAGCAACAGCCGGCAAGACGTTGGTAACGACGATTGATCGCAACATTCAGTTTCAAGTTGATGGAATTTTGGCTCAGCAGATTGCGCGCCTGCAAGCGCGAAGTGGAACAGCAATTGTGATGGATTCTGCAACTGGCGAGATTTATGCAATGTCGACATTGCGATTGAATGCAGACGGAACCTATTCGGCCGATTCGGGCAACATTGCCGCGGTCGAAGCAAATGAGCCGGGCTCGGTGGCGAAGGTGTTCAGCATCGCTGCTGCAATCAACGAGGGCAAAGTTGACCCGACAACAACGTTTAAGGTTCCTCCATATTTCATTGCTAACGCTGGCACGAAGTGGTCGCAACAACTTAACGATGCTTTTCCACACGGGCTCGAGGACATGACCGTGCGAAAAATTATTGTTGATTCGTCAAACGTTGGAACGCTGATGATTGGTCAGACACTTGGTCCGGACAAACTGCATGATTATTTGAAGTCGTTTGGGTTTGGTGCCAAGTCGGCAATCGATTTTCCGGGTGAGACCAAGGGAATCCTTCAGCCAGCAGACAAATGGGCGGGTGCCAAGAAATTTACGACCTCGTATGGCTACGGTTATTCAGCAACAGCCTTGCAATTAATTGCGGGAGTAAACGTGGTCGCTAATAATGGAAATTATGTCGCACCTCGACTGGTGACGGCGACAGTGACGAAGGACGGCGTGAATGAACCGATCGCGCCAACTGAGCAGCATTCGGTGATCACGCCTGAAACAGCTGCAACGATGCGTTCGCTGATGACCGACGTTGTGTGTTTCGGAACTGCAACTCTTGGAAAAGTTCCGGGGATGACGGTTGCGGGCAAGACCGGAACTGCATACAAGCGCCAAGACAACGGAACCTATGTTGCCGATGATGGTTCGCGTTCATACTTTGCAAGCTTCATTGGTTTTATCCCAGCTCAGCAACCGCGTTTCACGGTTTTGGTTTCCATTGACGAACCGAACGCAGACTCAATGGACCGTTTTGGTGGAACTGCTGCTGCTCCGGTATTTGCAAACATCGCGCAAGTACTCATCAGTGAACTTGATATCCGACCAAATGCAGCCGACCTCGGTTGCCCTAAAGAGCGTCCAGCAGAGCTCGGACCTAAGCACTAATCATGAGTGCAACGCCGGCCGCGACCGGCCAGATGGCACTGCGCCATCTGGTGAGCACAGCACAACTTGACGAGCATGGTTTGTTGCAGGCCCATGTCGGCGAGGATGTTCAGATTCATGACGTCACTCATGATTCGCGACAGGTGCGAAGCGGGTCGTTGTTTTGCTGCATTTCGGGTGAGCAGTTAGACGGTCATGATTTTGCTCAAAATGCAATTGACGCAGGCGCTTCGGCGTTACTGGTCGATCATGAATTGCCTGTAGGCATTCCACAAGTTGTGGTGAGAGATGTACGTATGGCTATGGGTCTGTTGGCGGCAGCTTTACGAAATTTTCCTAGTACACGACTTCATGTTGTTGGAGTTACAGGAACCAATGGGAAAACAACGACGGCTCATTTACTCGCAGAAATTTTGCGTGCGCACGGATGGAAAACCGAAATGGTCGGAACGCTGTCTAGTGCACGAACAACTCCGGAATCCACCGACTTGCAAAGAATGCTTGCCCAATTTGAAAGCGAGGGGGTAAATGCAGTGGTGATGGAGGTGACGTCACATGCGTTGGAGCTTCACCGTGTTGTGGGTACACAGTTCGAGGTTTCAATTTTCACGAACCTGTCCCAAGATCACCTGGATTTTCACCACACCATGGAAAAATATTTTGCAGCAAAAGCCAAATTATTTACCAGAGATTTTTCACGTCTCGCAATTGTGAACCGTGACGATGTGCATGGACAGTTGCTACTAGACACCATCGAAATTGACGCCAAGTCATACGGAATGAGCGATGTCAGCGATGTGCGCATGGATGCACGCCATCTTGAATACGAAATAAGTGGCGTGCACATTCGTTCAGGTCTTGGTGGGCAATTCAATGTGATGAACACGCTTGCCGCTGTGTCCGCAGCACAATCGCTCGGAATTTCATTGGAGGAAATAGCGCGCGGTTTAGATGGAGCAACTGCTGTGCCGGGGCGATTTGAATCTGTTGATATGGGTCAGAAGTTCGACGTCATTGTGGATTACGCACATACGCCAGATGCGCTTGAGCGTGTTCTCGATTCATCGCGTTCACTCATGAGCGAAAACGGCAAGCTGATATTGGTATTCGGTTGTGGTGGCGATCGCGATGTGGAGAAACGACAACCGATGGGCGAGATTGCTGGGGCAAAGGCTGATGTGGTGATTATCACTTCGGATAATCCTCGCTCTGAGTCTGCGTCCCACATTGCTGCACAGGTCAATGCTGGAGTGAGGGCATCGGATTCGCATAAAGTGCTGAGCACTGAATTAGATCGCCGTGCTGCAATTGGCATGGCGTTCTCTATTGCTCACCCCGGAGATGTTGTTGTGATTGCAGGAAAGGGTCACGAAAGCACTCAAACAATTGGCGCAGAAATTATTCCATTTAACGATGCGCAGGTCGCTCGTGAACTTCTAGGAGCTCGTACATGATTGCCGTTTTAATTGCAGGTGCTGTGGGAATGCTGGTATCGCTGGCGGGTACGCGCGCGCTCATTTCGTTTTTCCAGCGCCTCGGTAAAGGTCAACCGATTCTCGGCGCAGAAGATCACGGTCCTGTGCATCAAATGGCGAAACAGGGAACACCGACGATGGGTGGCATCGCCATCTTGATCGCAGGTTTTCTGGGTTGGCTGGTTGCGCATCTTCGAAGCGGATTGCCGTTTTCCGATCAGGCAGCAATTATCTGGCTCACAGTATTTGTGTTGGCAACGATTGGGTTCCTTGACGACTTTTTGAAAGTTCAACGTCAACACAATCGCGGAATTTTTTGGAAGAAAAAGGGCTGGATCACGTTTGGGATCACGGCGGTGCTGATGTTCATTTTGGCTTCCACCACTGGAGTTGCTCAAACCATTTCGTTCACGCGCGCACTGAGTCCGGGATGGCATTTGTCTGGGCCATTGTTCATTGCCTGGACGGCGATCATGGTGTGGAGCACAACGAATGCAGTCAATGTCACCGACGGTCTCGATGGACTTGCTGCTGGCTCTGCATTGTTTGGATTTCTTGCCTTCACCATCATCGCGTACTGGGCGTTTCGTAACCCGCGCATTTACAGCATTGTGAACCCACTGGATCTTGCGGTGCTGTCCGCGGCATTGGCCGGTGCGTGTGGAGGGTTCTTGTGGTGGAATGCAGCGCCGGCGCGAATATTCATGGGCGATGTTGGTGCTCTTGGCCTTGGGGCTGCACTTGGAACGCTTGCTGTAACGACAAACACCCATTTGATGTTGCCGATCATCTGTGGCATCAACGTGTTTGAAGCCGGTTCTGTGGCGGTGCAAATGGGCGTGTTCAAAGCATCGGGTAGGAAGAAGCGTTTGCTCAAAATGTCGCCAATTCATCACCACTTCGAATTGAGTGGATGGCCAGAAACCACAGTCATCATTCGTTTCTGGATCATCTCAGGAATTTGTGTTGCAACTGCGGTTGCAATCTTTATTGCCGATTTCACCAACCAAGTGTCTCGATGACCACAGGCTCTGGCTCAACCTTTGTTTTTGGTTTGGCTGTAGCGGGGCGTGCAGTTGCTGCTTCACTGCGTGAACGTGGCGCTGAAGTGGTAGTTGGTGACGACAAGTTGACCGAGGATCATCGATCATTTGCACAGTCAATCGGTGCGCGCGTGGTGGACATTGCTAGCGATGGGGAATTGCAACGCGTGATGAGTTCGGTCAGCGTGCTTTCTCCTGCTCCAGGTGTACCTGAACGCCACGGGGTCATTCGCAGCGCACATGAAAACGGAGTTTCCATTCAATCGGAAATTGAAATTGCCTATCGAATGGAATCTCTTCGCTCCGGTGGACCGCGGCCGATGGTCGCAATTACCGGAACCGATGGCAAGACAACAACCACGCTGATGGCAAATGCAATGTTGCGCGCGGCAGGTCTACGCGCTGAAGCAGTAGGTAATACTGAAGTTCCATTCATTGAATCGCTAGGTACGGACGCGCAGGCTTTTGCAATTGAAAGTTCAAGTTTTCGACTTGAGTACACCGAGCAGTTTCGGACGCAGGCTTCGGCATGGTTAAACATTGCGCCTGATCACTTGGATTGGCACAGTAGTTATCAAAAGTATTTTGACGCGAAGGCGAAAATGTGGGCGAACTGCCTGCCAACTGATGTGGCGGTTGCCCCCGTGGACGATGTGAATATTTGCGCAGTTGCACGCGCGAGCGCAGCACGTGTTGTGACATTTGGTGCTGTAGACGGGGACTATCGCGTAGTTGGCGGAGAGTTGTGTGGACCGTTTGGTTCAATCATGGAAATTTCAAGGATGAAGCGCTCACTTCCTCACGATGTAACTAACGCGCTTGCCGCCGCTGCGGTGTGCATTGAAGGCGGACTTGTGAACGCCGATCAAGTTGCACTTGCTTTGGAGCAGTTTGAAAACGCACCGCACCGAATTCAGTTCGTTGCCGAGATAGATGGCGTGCGCTGGTTCAACGATTCAAAAGCCACAAGCCCTCATGCCGCAAGCGTGGCGCTTCGTGCATTTGACAGTGTTGTGCTCATTGCGGGAGGAAAGAACAAAGGGCTTGATCTTTCGCAAATGGCCTGCGAGCCGCATCGGATGAGAGCAGTAGTTGCCATTGGCGCATCGGCAGATGACATTGCGCGCGCCTTTAGTGGCGTGTGCACCGTGGTGAAAGCCACGAGTATGAGTGAGGCAGTTGAACAAGCTGCACTTGTTGCGCGCGAAGGCGATGTTGTGGTCTTGTCACCTGGATGCACCAGTTACGACTGGTACTCAAACTACGGTGAACGTGGCGAAGATTTCATGAAATGTGTTCGCGAATATTCGGAAAAACATCGCTAGGAGGACACCGTGGCAACCAACGTTTCAACTTCACTGACACCAGCACAACGCCGTCGCGCAGTTCTCGATAAAAAAGGATTTGGTACAAAACGTCGATTGACCACAGCAGCGCCAAACAAGGTGTTCTGGGGAATTCTCGCTGTTACTTCGTTGCTCACCGTGTTCGGGCTGATGATGGTGTTGTCCGCAACTTCTATTGAAGCTGTGAACCGTGGTGGATCGCCGTGGGCGATGTTCCAAAAGCAATTGATGTGGGCAGTATTTGGATTGTTCGCCGGTATCACTACGTACCGCATGCCGTATCACCAATGGCACGGCATCGCTAAGTATGCATTGTGGGCTTCGTTCGGATTGATGGTGTTGCCACTTTTCCCGGGAGTGGGATTAGAAATTAACGGTGCACGCGCATGGGTTGCGCTCGGTCCAATTCGTTTCCAGCCTTCAGAGGTATTGAAGGTGACAATGTTGTTGTATTGCGCAAGTGTTTTGTCGCGTAGGCGTGCAGAGATGGCAAATTGGGAGCGCACTCTCAAACCAGTAATGATTGCTTGGGCAGTCACTGTCACGCTGTGCATCGTGTTCCAGAAGGATCTTGGCGCAGCAATTGTGTTCACGTGCATCGTGATGGCGACGCTGTTCATTGCGGGCGCTCCAATTCGTTGGATGGTCACCATGACCACGCTGTTCACAACCGTTTCGCTCGTGTTAATTGGAATGAGTTCGCGACTGCAACATCGATTCTTCGCGTTCATCCATTTGGAGCAAAACAAAGGTCACTGGGCGTATCAAGTGTGGCAATCCATTTTGAGTATTGCTAACGGTGGTATTACTGGCGTAGGCGTGGGGCAGGGAACAGGCAAGTGGGGGTATGTACCTTTAGCGCATAGCGATTTTATTTTTGCAATCATTGCAGAGGAATTTGGACTTATTGGAACTGTTGGTGTTATCGGCGGTTTTATCGTGCTGCTCTCTCTTGGCATGCAAGCGGCGAAGGGAGCACGTGACCACTATGGAGCTCTTCTTGCTGGTGGAATCACCACATGGTTGTGCGTGCAAGCACTCATCAACATCGGAGGCGTTATCGGCGCAATGCCAGTAACCGGACTCACTCTGCCACTCATGTCATACGGTGGATCGTCACTGTTTATGACGATGGCAGCTGTCGGTCTGTTACTGAATGTTGCGCGTAATATGAAGTAGGTCATGGTCACCCCCGCTTCGCACACCTTTGCAGTGATTACTGGGGGCGGTACAAGCGGGCACGTCGTTCCTGCCATTGCTATTGCAGAACTGCTTGTCGATGCCGGCCACGAAATGTCAACGCTCCACTATGTGGGCTCCAATCGCGGCGCAGAAGTAGCCATGATTCCGGCAATTGGATTGGCTCATACGTTCCTTGCAGTTGATGGTTTACAACGAGGCATCTCTCTTGCACAAATGAAACGAAATGTGCTGATGGTGCCAACGATGTTGCGTGCATTACGTGCGGCGAAGTCCCTGCTCAGGCAATTGAAGCCACACGTGGTGGTTTCTGTAGGGGGGTACGCGAGCATTCCAACCTGTCGTGCCGCACGAAGTCTGGGTATTCCAGTAGTGACATGTTCGTACGATCGCCGGCCGGGTCTTGCAACTTCTTTGCAATCGCGATACGCGGCAGCATCGGCTGTTGCATATTTGCCGAGCACATTACGCAATGCAGTATTGACTGGCGCTCCAGTGCGACGCAATTTGCGAACTGCAGATGTTCATGCGCTGCGCAATAGTGCTCGCGTGTCTCTCGGAATTTCTGCAGGTGCGCGTGTAGTGGTGGTGATGGGAGGCTCGCTCGGATCTGCGGTGCTCAATACCGTGACCGAACATTTGGTCCAGAACCTTCGCGGCACAGAGCACACATGTGTCCTTCACATTGCGGGCGATCGTTTTATGAACTCCGTGCAACTTCCAATCACCATGCACCATGACAATGGAACTTTGTCCTATTTGCGTATCGCGTATTCACACGACATGATCACCATGTACAGCGCTGCAGATGTAGTGGTGTGTAGAGCTGGTGCGAGCACTATCGCCGAGGTGTCAACGGTTGGGGTGTGTGCGGTCATTGTTCCGTGGAAAGATGCCGCAGAAAATCATCAGTTGGTCAATGCGAAATGGCTTACTGACCGCGACGGTGCTGTGTTGATTGAAGAAGCTGCCCTGACTGCCCATCATTTTTCGCAAGTGGTAACCGAGTTGCTTCGTGACGATGATCAAAGAGCAAAAATTGCCAGTCGAGCGCGCGAACTTGGCGAAGTGCATCGTCAGAGTTCAATGGCCCGTGTTATTGAGCAAGCAGCAAAGGCTCGCTTGTAATGTCGTCTGCAGTTGAGCTTGATCTCGCGATACAGAAGCGAATTCATGTTGTGGGTGTTGGTGGACCAGGTATGAGCGCAATCGCGCAAGTGCTGTGCGAAATGGGCCACCAGGTTTCAGGCAGTGACATCAAGGATTCTGAGACCATTGAACGACTCCGAGAAATTGGCGTGGCCATAAATATTGGTCACGATGCTGGGGCGGTTCACCAGTGTGATGCGGTGACCGCTTCAACCGCTATCCCAGCGACCAATATCGAATTGGTTGAAGCGTTAACTGTGCGGGCAGTGGTACTCACGAGAGCGCAAATGCTGGCAGCGATTTGCAAACAAAAGCAGTCCATCGGAGTCGCCGGAACGCATGGCAAAACCACCACGTCGTCGATGCTGATGGCAGTAATGCGTGCCGCACAATTGCAGCCGAGTTTTATCATCGGTGGTGAAGTGCGTGGGGTAGGCAGTGGCGCTTCCTGGGATAGTGGCGCCCATTTGATTGTTGAAGCGGATGAAAGCGATGGCACGCACGAGCAGCTTCCATTAGTAGCGGCGATCGTTACCAATATTGATGTTGATCATCTCGATCACTTTGCAACGTTTGACAATGTAGTGAGCAGTTTCGCCCGTTTCATCGACGGTGTACATGGGCCAAGAGTGGCGTGCGTCGATAACCAGTCACTTGCACAACTTGTCGTATCACGAGATGTGATCACCTACGCGCTTCATGCTCCTGCGAAATTCACTGCTCAAAACGTGAAATTCCTTGAAGGTGGTTCAACCTTTGACGTGCTGTGCCATGAAGTTGTGGGCGATAGTGGGGTCGAACTTGGTCCTGTGCGGTTGCAACTTCGCGGAGAACACAATGTGTCGAATGCTTTGGGAGTAATTGCATTGGCTATGAGTTTTGGAATTGGTTTTGACGTGTGTGTGACTGCCCTTGCACAGTTCTCGGGGGTTGCACGTAGGTTCGATCATCGTGGGGCTGACGACGGGGTGGTGTTCGTGGATGATTACGCGCACTTGCCAACTGAAATTTCCGCAGTGCTTTCTAGTTGCACTGATGCTTCCGACACCTGGTCTCGTGTAGTGGCGGTGTTTCAGCCCAATCGTTTTAACCGAATGCAAACGATGTCGGATGCGTATGCGGACTGCTTTACGCAAGCCGATCATGTGGTGATTACCGATATTTATTCGTCTGGTACTTCGCCAATCGCCGGTGTTACTGGCAAACTTGTGGTCGATGCAGTACTTCGTGCTCACCCAACAGCTTCACTTTCCTGGAAGCCGACGCGTGCAGAATTGATTCAGCATCTAGCAGAAGAACTTCGTTCTGGCGACCTGTGTGTTTCAATGGGTTGTGGAGATATTGAAACGCTTCCCGACGAAGTGATTGCTGCGCGGCGCGCAATTCGTGGTGTCTCGTGAGCACGCCACATCAATTACGTCGTCCTGCATCCCCGGAGGCCATTGATCATGCATTTGGGTTATTCAAGTCAAAAGCAAAGCGTGATGTGGATGTTTCTCAATACACCACCTACAAGGTTGGCGGAAATGCTGCGCTGCACACCGTTGTTACGTCGCTCGAGGATTTGTATCTCGTAAGCGCTGTACTTGCCGAGGTAGAACTTCCCATTCTGGTGATCGGGAGGGGCAGCAATTTACTGATTTCCGATTCTGGTTTCCAAGGTTTAGCAATGACGTTGAGTGGACTTGCCGACTACGTCGATTTACCAAACCGCGAAGAAGATCCAGAGATGGAACCGATTGCATTATTCGGCGGATCAGTAGCGCTACCCGTTGCAGCTCGTCAAAGCGTGGCCCGAGGTTTGACGGGGTTTGAGTGGGGAGTAGGTGTTCCAGGTTCTGTGGGTGGAGCTGTGCGAATGAACGCTGGTGGACATGGTTCCGACATGGCATCGTCGCTTACTTCAGTGCGGTTGTTTCACTTGCGCAAAGGGCTTGAGGCACATGTCAACGCGGTTGATTTGGGTCTTCGATTCCGTGGTTCCGCACTAGATGACCACCACATTGTGTTGAGCGCAACTGTTGATTTGGAATGGTCTCAGTCGCAAGAAGCTTCAGAAGCAGAACTGCAAGAAGTGGTTCGCTGGCGTCGCGAAAATCAACCAGGAGGCCAAAACGCTGGCTCCGTGTTTGTGAATCCCGAACCTGGCACGGTGTCCGCCGGTGCGGTAATCGATGAATTAGGAATGCGCGGGCTTCGTGTTGGCTCGGCACAGGTTTCAGAAAAACATGCGAACTTCATTCAGGCAGACGAGGGTGGCAGTGCTCGTGATGTTGTGGCATTGATGGCAGAAATTCGCCGACGCGTGCGTGACGAACGTGGGTATGTGTTGCGCAGCGAGATCCGACTTGTCGGGTTTGAAAACGAAGTTGAACCATCAGTCATCGATCTGTTGAACAAAGACTCTGAGGTTGGAGTTTCCACTATTCGTCTTGAGCAAGTATTTGACAAGTCGACGGTGACGAATGAAACGACTGATGCGTCAATTCCTCTTTCAGTTCTTAATGGCGAAGTAGTTCGCATCGTTGACTCTGACGTTTCCGACGAAGTACTTGAAGAACTTCGGGAGGCATTTGGTCGCGACTCCACTCGTGACATTGCTCGTGATGCAACCATTGTGCCGATCACGAGCGCTACGGACATCGACGCCTCGTTGACGGAGAGCACTCATATAGAACTGGCTCCGCCCACTGAGCGTGTGGTGATTGTGGATGATGATTTGCGAATTGTCACCGATGATGACTTTCCAGCCGACACCATGTCCCAGAGCGTGCATCGCGCACCAACTTCTACGCGTGTCGCAATTTTTGACGACGAGTTAATGCCTGGTGATGAAGCAGACGACGACGGAAGCGGACCGAGTGCGGTCATTATTGACGGGACTGCATGGGCCGAGCTTTCGACAGTGCGTCGATTAATGAACGGTGCCAAGCAATTGGTAAAAATGCGGGGAGTAAATCGCCGTAAACAATTGCTGGTTGTTGGGGGCTCGCTCGTTGCGTTTGTGGTGTTTGTACTTATCGTTCTTGCTTCGCCAATTGTTGCTGTGCGCAATATTGATATTCAAGGCGTGAAATATGCAAACACCACTTTGATTCAAACAGTGTCAAAGAATCTGCGCGGCAAGTCGGTACTTACTGTTGATACCAATGCTGCACAAAAACTGTTGGAAACAGATCCGTGGATTGAATCTGCACGAATTAAGACCTACTTGCCAGGTCGAGCAGTTATCGAAGTTCATGAACGAGTGCCGGTTGCTTGGTTCCTCGGCATTGATAACCAGGGCAGAGTCATTGACCAAAATGGTCGTGTACTTGCGGTGGTGAACGGTCGACCAACCGAATACATGTTGATCGATGGCATGGGACCAAATCTGATTGCTGGTGCGATGGCGTCAGAGTCCTACGCAGCAGCAGCACAGTTGGCCATGTCACTACCTGATGAGATTCGGCCAGTTGTAAAAAACATGGGCGTTAATGGCCCTAATCAGGTGACTATGACCCTGCTGACTGGGGCGATTGTGAAGTTTGGTGAACCAGTAGACCTACGAAACAAGCTGGTCAACGTAGTGGTTATTCTGCGCCGCCAGGACATCAATCAGATCGCGGGTATTGATGTCTCGTCGGGAACCCCGGTGGTTTCGTCGCCATAGGTTCGACCCCGATTGCGAGGCTTCCAATGCGAGCCTTGTTGGTCAACTAGCCTCGTGAACGACGTCATTTTGGACGTTTCGCATATTCGCACATATCGAGTTAATCGTTAACGGAGGCATGAACAAAATGGCTGGAGCACCGCACAACTTTCTTGCAGTGATCAAAGTGATTGGCGTAGGCGGCGGCGGTATTAACGCTGTCCAGCGCATGATCGACTCCGGAATGAAGGGCGTTGAGTTCATTGCCATCAACACCGATGCACAGGCGCTGATGATGAGCGACGCAGAAGTGAAGATTGATATCGGTCGTGAGTTCACTCGCGGACTTGGTGCAGGAAGCGATCCTGAAGTTGGTCGTGAAGCAGCAGAGTCCAGTCGTGCAGAAATTGAAGAGCTTGTTGCTGGTGCTGACATGGTGTTCATCACTGCAGGTGAAGGCGGCGGAACGGGAACTGGCGCAGCGCCAGTGATCGCAGAAATTTCGCGTGCTGCGGGAGCACTCACCGTTGGCATCGTGACGCGTCCGTTTAATTTTGAAGGACGTCGTCGTGCGTTACAAGCAGAAGCAGGAATTTCCAAGCTTCGTGAAAAAGTAGACACGCTCATCGTTATTCCAAACGAGCGCTTGCTCACCATTTCAAGCGACAAAACCAGTTTGTTGGCAGCATTCGCAACAGCAGACCAAGTTCTGCTTGACGGTGTAGTTGGCATCACCGGTTTGATCATGACTCCTGGTCTGATTAACACCGACTTCGCCGACGTGAAGATGATCTTGAAGAATGCTGGAACGTCGCTGATGGGAATTGGCCGTGGAACCGGAGACAATCGTGCAATTGTTGCAGCAAATGCTGCAATCAACTCGCCGTTGCTCGAGTCCTCAGTAGAAGGTGCACGCGGAATTTTGTTGAACATTGCGGGTCCTTCAGACCTTGGATTGTTCGAAGTGAATGCCGCCTCCGAAATCATTCATGCAGTTGCTCACCCAGATGCAAACATCATCTTTGGTTCAGTCATCGACGATGAACTTGATGACGAAATCAAGATCACCGTTATTGCTGCAGGTTTTGATCGTGCCGACAACACCAGTTCACGTCAGCGTGAACCACGTGCAGTTGACACCGGTCGCATTCCTGAACAGCGTGGAAGCCGTTTGAAAGAGTTGTTCGGTGCTGGCGAAGACCCACTGCGCGACGATGACGACGGTCTCGACGTTCCTTCGTTCTTGAAGTAATACTCACGTTGGATCAACGCAGCGTTAGCGAAGCTGTTGCAACGCTGCGCAAACGAATGTCATTGGCGGGCGGCACAGACGTTGCGCTGATAGCGGTAACAAAAACATTCGACTCCGATGCATGGCGTTTTGCCAAGGCTGCGGGATGCGATGCCGTAGGGGAGAACTATGCGCAAGAGGTTGTTAAGAAAGCAGGCGAAGTAGCTGCGGTAGATCGGCTGCCTGTTCACTTCATCGGGCAACTGCAGTCGAACAAAATTAAGCAGCTTTCAGGCATCGTCGATGTCTGGCAGTCAGTAGATCGAATTTCTCTCCTCACCGAAATTGCCAAGCGTTCGACACAGTCCGGGGCTGAGGTGTTTTTGCAAGTGAACACCACTGGTGAAGTGGACAAGGGTGGCTGTACGCCAGAGGAAGTGGGTCAGTTGACTCGTTCCGCACTGGACCTCGGCCTGTCCGTATCGGGTTTGATGACAGTTGGGCCAACGAGTGAAGACCCCGTCGTGACCCGAACCGCTTTTCGGTTACTGCGTTCACTGGTCAATGAACACGGTTTGCGACAATGCAGCATGGGCATGACCGGCGATCTTGATATTGCAATTGAAGAGGGAAGCACCATGGTGCGCGTAGGGACTGCCCTTTTTGGGAACCGTCCATCACCGCATAGGTAACTTGTTGTAACCTCTTGTTGATGTCAATGTTTAGACGAGCCATGGATTACTTGGGTCTTGGGCCAGATGATGCCTATGACGATTACGACGCGTCAATTGCCGTCGAGCGTCCACTTCCACGCCGACGTCCTGAACCACGTGGACGGATGGTCCGCCAAGAAGAAGAGTACGACGATTACGAAGAATATGAAGACGACATGGCTGACCAGCGTGCGCCTCGCGCCCCTCGCGGAGTAAATACCCGGGCACCTCAGCAACGCGATGACTCCAGCGTGCAAGTTCGCCCAACCACAGGTGGCATGCGCGGTCAACCAACGGTTCGTCCACTGTCGGCAAGTTCTGCGCAGCCAGTTGAAGTTCGACCTACGCGTTACGACCAAGCAAAAGAAGTTGCTGACTTGTTCAAAGGTGGCAACTCGGTGTTGTTGAACATCGGGTCTGCAGACAGTGAAGTGGCCCGACGTCTGCTTGATTTCACCAGCGGTTTAATTTACGGAATGCAAGGAACGATGGAAAAAGTTTCTCCGGGTGTGTTCCTCATTAAGCCATTCGGCGCAAGTTCACCGCGCGGCTGACGTGTACATCGTCTGTAGTGCTCTCGGATTGTTTACGTTTTTGGTCTATGCGCGAGTCATCCTGTCGTGGTTTCCCGCAAACCCGAATGGAGCCTTCGGCCAGCTTTCACGCATCATTTATCGAATTACCGATCCGGTGTTGCTGCCTGTTCGGCGTGCGCTTCCACTCGTTGGTCCGCTTGACCTATCGCCAATTGTTGTGGTGATCGGGCTTTCGATTCTTCGTAGCGTCATTTGCTGATAGCGGTGAACCAAGAGTAACCAAGTCGTACACTTACGCACCGTGACGTATCCGCAAGTTGATCCGCAGCCGAATTTTCCGGCAATTGAAACCGAAACGTTGAAGTTTTGGCAACAGGACAACACCTTCGCTGCCTCAGTTGAACAGCATCCAGCAACTGGAGATGCATCAAATGAATTTGTGTTTTATGACGGTCCGCCGTTTGCCAATGGGTTGCCGCACTACGGACATTTACTCACCGGATTTGTTAAGGATGCCGTTCCCCGATATCAAACCATGCGAGGCAAGCGAGTAGAGCGTCGCTTTGGATGGGATTGTCACGGTTTGCCAGCAGAGGCCGAAGCAGAACGCCAGCTCGGAATTTCTGGAACGCAAGCAATTACGGACTACGGCATTGACAAATTCAACGAGTACTGCAAAGTATCGGTGCTGCAATACACCGCCGATTGGGAACGGTACGTAACCCGTCAGGCACGATGGGTCGACTTCACCAACGATTACAAAACGCTTGACACGCCGTATATGGAAAGTGTGATGTGGGCGTTTAAGGCCCTTTGGGACAAGGGTCTCATTTACGAAGGTTTCCGCGTGCTTCCTTATTCGTGGGCATTGGAAACTCCGCTATCAAATTCTGAAACACGCATGGATGATGCCTACAAAATGGTGCAAGATCCAGCGCTCACCGTTGCTTTTGTGTTGGAGTCTGGCGACAACTTGCTGGCGTGGACAACAACACCGTGGACATTGCCGAGCAATCTTGCATTAGCGGTTGCACCAGATGTTGACTACGTGCGCGTTCGTCACAACGACAAGGTGTACGTGTTGGCAGAGGCACGATTGGCTTCCTATGCGAAAGAACTCGATGGGGCAGAGGTGTTGGGCACCGTTCGTGGTTCCGAACTTGTGGGTCAGCGATATACGCCACTGTTTCCATATTTCGCCGATCACGCTGGTGCATTCCGAGTATTTGCCGGAGACTTCGTCACCACCGAAGATGGAACTGGCGTGGTGCACATGGCGCCAGGTTTTGGTGAAGACGACTATCAAGTGTGTAAAGAAAACGGCATTGAACTCGTTGTCCCTGTTAATAGCCGTGGCGAATTTACTCAAGAAGTTCCCGACTATGCGGGCATCCAAGTGTTTGAAGCGAACCCGTTAATCATTCGTGCACTTAAAGAGCGCGGAGTGGTGTTACGCCACGAAACGTACGATCACTCCTACCCACATTGTTGGCGCACGGGCAAGCCACTCATCTATAAAGCAATGAGTTCATGGTTTGTCAACGTGACAGAAGTAAAAGACCGCATGGTTGCGCTGAACCAAGAAATTCGCTGGGTGCCAGAACATCTCCAAGATGGAAGTTTTGGTAAGTGGCTTGAAAATGCTCGCGACTGGAATATCAGCCGCAATCGTTTCTGGGGTTCGCCGATTCCTGTATGGCGCAGCGATAACCCGGAGTATCCGCGTCTTGATGTGTATGGAAGCGTTGCCGAACTTGAGCGTGACTTCGGAGTGAAAGTTGCCGACTTGCATCGTCCATTCGTGGATGATTTAGTGCGACCAAACCCCGATGATCCAACGGGTAAGTCCATGATGCGTCGAGTGCCTGAGGTGTTGGACTGCTGGTTTGAAAGCGGATCGATGCCGTTTGCACAGGTGCATTACCCGTTCGAAAATCAGGAATGGTTTGAGCAACACAACCCTGGTGACTTCATTGTTGAATACATCGGGCAAACTCGTGGCTGGTTCTACACGCTGCATGTTTTGGCTACAGCTCTGTTTGATCGTCCTGCCTTTTCAACGTGTGTGAGCCACGGCATTGTGCTTGGGGCAGATGGACAGAAAATGTCGAAGAGCCTGCGCAACTATCCAGACCCGATGGGCGTGTTCGATAGTTATGGCGCCGATGCGATGCGCTGGTATCTGTTGTCGTCATCCATTTTGCGCGGTTCAGATTTCGCAGTAACCGAAGAAGGCATTCGCGACACGGTGCGACAAGTGATGCTGCCGTTGTGGAACAGCTGGTACTTCCTGTCGCTTTATGCAAACGCTGAAGGCAAGTCGGGCAAGGTTGACTATTCATCCGATAACGTGTTGGACACCTACATTTTTTCCAAGTTGCATCGTCTTGTCATCGACACCACGGTCAGTATGGATGCCTATGACTTGTTCAATGCATGTCAACAAGTGCGCACCTTCCTAGATGTATTAACGAATTGGTACATTCGCCGAAGTCGTAATCGTTTTTGGGCTGGCGATCAACAAGCGATTGACACGTTGCATACGGTTCTCGATGTACTCACTCGTATTGCTGCGCCACTGTTGCCGTTGATTACGGAGCAGGTGTACATCGGGCTTACGGGTAATCGCAGCGTTCATCTCACTCAGTGGCCGGTGGCGTCAGATATCCCGGTTGATAACGATTTAGTTGTCGTGATGGACCAAGTTCGTGATGTGTGTTCGACGACGTTGTCATTGCGCAAGACTCATTCGCGAAGGGTGCGACTGCCGTTGGCCAGTGTCACGGTTGCCTCACCTTTGGCGCTTGGACTGCAACCATTCGTGTCCATCATTACTGAAGAAGTCAACGTGCGTGAAGTGAAGCTGACCGCAGATGTTGCAGGCGTTGCTCGCCACGAACTGCAAGTAGTTCCGGCAGCACTTGGTCCGCGTCTGGGCGCCGATACGCAGAAAGTGATCGTTGCCGTAAAGAAGGGTGACTGGAAACAGCAGGGCGATGTGGTGGTGGCAGGTGGCTATGAGTTGCAGCCACATGAGTATCAATTGAAACTGCTCGCAGCCGTAGGTGACGCTGAGTCAGTGGCAAGTTCTGCACTGCCAGATGGGCAGGGAATCGTTTTGCTCGATATTGCGCTGACACCTGAACTGCTCGCTGAAGGGACGGCGCGAGACATCGTGCGCATCGTCCAACAGACTCGCCGTGAAGCCGACCTGGCCGTGTCCGATCGCATTCACCTGACCCTCGGTTTGCCAGACGATATTGCTGGACAGATTGCTCCATTTGCCGAATACATCTGCGCAGAAACCCTTGCTGAGCGCTTGTCCTACAATACGGACGCTCCGCGAGCCACGGACTTGGATGGGACTCCCATTTATGTTGCCGTGGAACGACTACGGTGAAGCGCCAAGTCAGGGAGGTAGTTATGCCGTCAAAACCAACCAAGAAGAAGTCTGCTTCCAAGAAGCCAGCTGCGAAAAAGCCAGCTGTGAAAAAGAATGCTCCTTCTAAAAAGAAGGTAGTGGCCAAAAAGCCAGTTGCCAAGAAGTCTGCGTCAAAGAAGCCGGTCAATAACAAGGCTGTAGCTGCCAAGAAGAAGGCTGAACTAGCCAAAAAGCTTGCGCTGAAGAAGAAGATTGAGGCCAAGAAAGCCGCCGACCGCAAGAAGGCTGAACTGGCTAAGAAGCTTGCGCTGAAGAAGAAGATTGAGGCCAAGAAAGCCGCCGACCGCAAGAAGGCTGAACTGGCTAAGAAGCTTGCGCTGAAAAAGAAGCTCGATGCTCTGAAGAAGCTTGAAGATAAGAAGAAAGCTGATGCTAAGAAGGCCGCCGAAGCTCTGCGCAAAAAGCAAATACGTGAACGTGAAATTGAAAAGAAGCAACTTGCTGCTGCGAAAAAGAAAGAACTTGCTGAAAAGGCCAAGGCCAAGGCCATCGCCGATAAGGAAAAAGCAAAAGAGAAGATCCGGCTTGCTGCTGAAAAGCAAGCACAGCGTGAGGCAGCAGAAAAAGAAAAGATCGCAATGCGTGATGCTAAGGAAGCCGCGCGACTTGCAGCGATTGCTGAAAAGGAAGCGGCACGTGAAGCTGCATTGCGAGCAAAGCGCAAGCCAGAGCCACCGCCTCGTCCACCAATTATCAAGACCGAGTTCCAAGATGGCATTCAAGGCACTAAGGAATTTGATCTGAAGTTTTTGACCGGTCAGCGCGAAGCACTGTTGGAAAAGCGTGCACTATTGACAAAGCAAGCAGTGCGCTTGGAAGATGAAGCAAACGCCATGATCGAAGATGTTGAGATGGGCGATGTGCAGTTTGACGAGGAAGGCGGAGAAGGCGACACCATGGTGGTGGAGCGTGAACGCGACCTGATGTTGTCTGCCCAGGCTCGTCAGGAAGTAGAAGAGATCGACGCTGCTCTTGCTCGAATTGTGAGTGGTGAATATGGCTACTCGGTACACAGTGGAATGCCGATACCGCGCGAGCGCTTGAAGGCAATTCCATGGACAACCGAATCGGTACTGGAGCGGGTTGGCGGCATCGGTCGCCGATGACCACACCATTTGCGCGCATGCGCACCAGTTGGATAGGAATTTCTGCTGCGCTTGTCGTTGTCGTGCTTGACGTACTGACAAAGAGTTGGGCAGTGTCGTCGTTGTCTGATGGTCATCACATTCATGTGTTGTGGACTCTGCAATTCGCATTAACTCACAACGAAGGCATGGCATTTTCAACCGGCACAAACGTCGGTCCATTCATTGGCATGGTGGCCATTGTGGTTATTGCGATTCTGTTGCTCACTTTGCGCAAATCCAATAATTTGCTGTCACTCATTTCGACGGGCTGCATTATCGGCGGGGCAATAGGAAATGTTCTCGATCGTGTGTTTCGCGGGAGCGGGTTTATGGGCGGAGCAGTAGTCGACTTCATCGATTTTCAATGGTGGCCAGTTTTCAATGTCGCTGATATTGCAATTGTGTGCGGCGCTATTGCGGTTGCCTACAGCATGTTTGTTTCGCAGCCAGACGTATTTGAAGGTACGGAATAGTGCTCATTGAAACCATTCCAGCAGCGTTGCATGAGCAGAGGCTCGATCGTGTTGTTGCACTGATAGCTGATATCAGTCGTGCAACAACCTCAACTCTGATCGAACTAGGCGGAGTCTCGCTTGATGGAGTTGTCGGCGTGGCCGGCAAAGTGAAGGTTCGGGAAGGTCAAGAAGTAACGATTGATACTTCGATGATTCCGGCAAAAGAGTTGCCGAAAGCCGATGCCTCAGTCGTCCTCGATGTGGTGTTTGCCGACGACGATGTAATCGTCGTAAATAAAGCACCAGGAATTGTGGTGCACCCAGGAGCAGGCAATCCGAGCGGCACTTTGGTCAACGGCATTTTGGCTCTCTATCCCGAAGTTGCCACAGTGGGGGACCAACTTCGCCCGGGGGTAGTGCATCGTTTGGATGCAGGAACCAGCGGGCTCATGGTGGTGGCGCGGTCTCAGGTTGCTTACGATTTTCTCGTCGATGCACTGACACGTCGTGATGTAACGCGCATGTATGTAGCCCTGGTGTGGGGGCATCCGGAAGTGACTACAGGGCTCATTGATGCACCCATTGGTCGCGATCAGCGTGACCACACAAAAATGGCCGTGGTGGTTGATGGAAAATTTGCGCGCACTCACTACGACGTTAAAAAGAAGTTCGAACTGCCCCAACCTTGTTCGCTGGTTGAGTGCCAATTGGAAACTGGGCGTACTCACCAAATTCGAGTGCACCTTGATTCCATTGGGCACCCGGTAGTTGGTGATTCAACTTATGGGGGAGCTCGCAGCTCGCTATCTTCACCTCGACCAATGTTGCACGCTGCAAAACTGAGTTTCGTTCACCCAACAAGTGGTGATGTGATGACATTCGAAGTTCCTGTACCAGAAGATATGCAAGCGGTGATCAACCGCTGCGAATAAACGCTAGTGGTGTAATTCAGGCCATTCGGCAGTGCCGCGTGCAGCCTGTGCAATTTTGGCCAATGTGTAATCGGCTAAGTGGTGGCGCATGTGTTCGCCCGCCACATTCCAAATTGCCAACAGCACGCAATGGCCTTCGTGGTCACACGCACCGTTTTGGTGAGGTTGACCGAAATCGCCAAGAGTGATTGGGCCATCGGCCGCAGCAACGATTTCTGAAAGCAGAATTTCTTCAGCAGGACGCGCCAATACGTATCCACCGCCAACACCGCGTTTTGATTTAACAAGACCCGCGCCTTTGAGTACGAGCAGAATCTGTTCGAGATATGGCTGGGGGAGAGCAGTGCGAGCGGCAATATCGCGAACTGAGGTAGGTCCTTGATCTTCCGAATGAAGAGCGAGCGAAAGCAGCGCACGACACGCATAGTCACCCCGAGTAGATACGCGCACTCTTGTAGTGTAGATCGGGTGCCCACGCCACGAGTCCCCGACTATCAAGGTGGCTCAATTGCTGGCTTAATTCCCGCCCTTCTCGGTCCGCGTGGAACTCAAGAAATACCCCAATGGATGCCGGCATGTGTGCAAGGAGCGAACCAGGTAGTGCTCTTGGTTGTGGATGGACTTGGTTGGCATCAGCTCCGCGAACGGCTGCAACATGCGCCGATGCTTTCAAGCATGCAAGGAAGTTCAATTACGAGCGTTGCGCCGACGACAACGGTGACTGCGCTGACATCTATTGCCACAGGTCTCACGCCAGGCGAACACGGCATGATGGGATATCGCATTGACCTTGGGGGTCATGTGGTGCAGATGTTGCGATGGGGCGATGATAAAGGTGATCTGCGCACGACGTATCCACCCGACTTAGTGCAACCATGCCCGCCGTTTATGGGCGCATCTGTGCCAGTGCTGAGTAAGGCAGAACTTGAAGGTTCGGCATTTACCGAAGCGCACTTGCGTGGATCGCGACCAATGGGATGGCGTGTTGCATCCAGCATTGCTATTCAAGTTGGACAGCTCTTGCGTAGCGGACAGAAGTTTGTCTATGCCTATTACGACGGCGTCGACAAGATTGCTCACGAGCGTGGATTCGGCGAGTACTACAACTCTGAACTGCGCAATGCCGATCGCCTGGTTGCCGATGTCGCAGAGCAGTTGGTGCCGGGGTCAGTGTTACTGGTGACGGCAGATCATGGGCAGGTGCACGTGGGCACAAACACGCAGACCCCGCATGCCGATGTGCTTTCCCGCATCACTCATCAATCGGGAGAAGGACGCTTTCGCTGGTTGCATGCAAAGTCTGGCGCAGCACAGGAATTGTTAGAAGCAGCAAAACAACACCATGGAAAAGATGCTTGGGTGGTATCGCGCGACGAAGCATGTGATCAACAGTGGTTCGGCAAGCGAGTAACCGATGTGGCGCGCAAGCGACTTGGCGATGTCGCACTCGTGCCGTTTACTGATACGAGTTTTGACGAACCACTCGATTCTGGCTCGTATTCATTGATCTGCCGACACGGGTCGCTCACCGATGCCGAAATAGATGTGCCCCTATTGGCAATTGCGCGCTGAGATTGCCATACTTGCCTGACATGTCTACAAACGAAACTCCGAAAATGCAGCCAAATTCGAACCCAGAGGTGCTTGGGCTTGACGATCCGTTGCCGCCAGTAGATGAATCAGTTGGAGTGACCGCGCCTGCAAAAGTGATGCGTATTGGTTCAATGATTAAGCAGTTGCTCGATGAAGTGCATTCAATGAATCTTGATGCTCCGAGTCGAGAGCGGCTTGCAGAAATCTATGAGCGCTCTATTGTTGAACTCACAGAAGCATTGTCGCCGGAATTGGCAGATGAATTGCGTTTGTTGGCGCTTCCTTTTCGTGAAGGTGTGGTGCCGTCCGAAGGTGAACTTCGTGTAGCCGAGGCGCAACTTGTTGGTTGGCTTGAAGGACTCTTCCATGGTATTCAGGCGACGCTCTTTGCTCAGCAAATTGCTGCGCGTCAGCAACTTGATCAGATGCGACAGCTTCCCGGTACTGCTGAAACGTCTTCGGGTAATGATCGTCCTGGTACGTATTTGTAATGGCGGATTCGTTTACCCATTTACATGTCCACACGGAATTTTCGATGCTGGATGGAGCATCGCGCCTTGATGAGTTAGTGGGGAAGGCTGCCACTGAAGGAATGCCAGCACTTGGCATGACAGACCACGGCAACATGTATGGCGTTGTTGATTTTTATAAGCAGTGCAAAGAAAAAGGGATTAAGCCAATTATCGGTACCGAGGCGTATATGGCGCACGAGCACCGTTCGGAGCGCCCATCGCGACGCGGTCGCATTGATGACACGGGTGGTGAAACCGAAAGCGGGGGAAAGGTGTATTACCATCTCACGCTGCTTGCCGAGAACAACATCGGTTATAAAAACCTGATCAAGTTATCGAGCCTTGCGTTTCTCGAGGGCTACTACTACCAGCCTCGTATGGACTGGGAGTTGTTGCAGAGGCACAGTCAGGGCATCATTGCCACAAGCGGCTGCCTCGGTGGTCACGTATTGCAGCGATTGCTGAAGGGCGACATTGCAGGCGCCGAAACCTATGCAGGTCGACTGCAAGATATTTTCGGTAAAGACAATTTCTTCATTGAAATTCAGGACCACGGCATTGCTGAACAGCATCAAACCAACCCGCAGTTGCTTGAACTTGCAAAGAAGATTGGTGCGCCGCTGCTTGCGACGAACGATACGCACTACACACACCGCGAAGACCACGAAGCGCACGACGCATTGTTGTGCGTGCAAACCGGTTGCACTATTGCGGATCCGAATCGCTTTAAATTTGAAGGTACAGAGCACTACCTGAAGTCCGCTCAGGAAATGCGTTATTTGTTCCGCGAAGTTCCTGCTGCGTGTGACAACACGCTGTGGATTGCAGAGCGCGCTGAAATTGATATTCCATTCGGTAACTCGGTGCTGCCACACTTTCCAATTCCAGAAGGATTCGCTGGTGACGGTGAATATTTGCGTGATCTCACCTATAAAGGCGCACGCGAACGTTGGGGCGAGAAACTTCCCGAATCGGTTACGCAACGACTTGACTACGAGCTTGAAGTCATCGGCGGAATGGGCTTTAGCTCGTACTTTCTTATTGTGTGGGACCTCATTCATTACGCGCGTGAGCAAGATATTCGCGTAGGACCTGGCCGTGGTTCTGCTGCAGGTTGTGCCGTTGCGTATTGCCTGCGCATCACCGACCTTGACCCGATTAAGTACGATCTCATTTTTGAGCGGTTCTTAAACCCAAGTCGTATCTCCATGCCCGATATCGACATGGACTTTGACTCTCGTTATCGCGATCAAATGATTCGTTATGCGGCAGACAAATATGGACGCGATCACGTGGCACAGATCATCACGTTCGGAACGATTAAGGCTCGTAATGCGGTGCGTGATGCCGCTCGTGTGTTGGGTTATCCGTATCCATTGGGTGACAAAATTGCCAAGCTCATGCCGCCGCTTGTTATGGGACGCGATACGCCGTTGAAGTACTGCTTCGAAGAAGACGTGAAGCACAAAGCTGGTTTCCAGGCAGCAGCCGACTTGCGTGCGCTCTGTGAAATCGATCCTGATGTGAAGCGCATTGTGCATGTCGCACGTGGCCTTGAGGGCTTGAAGCGGTCTGTTGGTATTCACGCTGCGGCAGTGGTGATTACAAAGGAGCCGCTCACTGAGTATCTTCCAATCCAGCGCAAACCCGAACAAGGCCAAGCTCCAGAGGACGCGCCCGTCGTTACTCAGTACGAAATGCACGGGGTAGAGGAACTTGGCCTGTTGAAGATGGACATTCTTGGATTGCGCAACCTTGACGTGATCTCCGATGCCAATGCCATGATTCGCAAAACTCGTGATGAACGATTTTCAATTGATGCAATTCCTATGGACGACAAGGAAACGTATCAATTGCTCTCCCGCGGAGACACCATCGGAGTGTTTCAGTTGGAGTCCACGCAGATGCGTGCATTGTTGAAGTCGTTGATTCCTGAACGCTTTGAGGACCTCTCGGCGGTACTTGCGTTGTATCGCCCGGGCCCAATGAGCGCGAACATGCACAACGATTTTGCGGACTATAAAAATCATCGTAAAAAGATTCAATATTTCCACCCCGATGCAGCAGATGTTCTTGGTGACACCTTTGGACTCATGATTTACCAAGAAAGCCTCATGCGTGTGTCGCAAAAGTTCGCTGGCTTTTCAATGGCCGAAGCAGACAACTTGCGTAAAGCGTGCGGAAAGAAGATTCCCGAAAAGATGGAAGAGGCGCGCGGCAGTTTTGTTGCAGGATGCGCGAGCACGGGCTACGGAGTAGATCTAGGCGAAGAGCTCTTCGACACCATTGTGAAGTTCGCTGACTACGCATTTGCTAAGAGCCATGCATACGGGTACGGACTGATCTCGTATCAGACCGCCTATCTCAAGGCTCACTATCCGGTGGAGTACATGGCGTGCTTGCTCACCAGCGTGAAGGCGAACTACGAAAAAGCTGCGGTGTATTTATCTGATGCGCGAACAAGTGGGATCACGGTGTTAACGCCAGACATCAATCGTTCAGGTGTCAACTTTGAACCGATTATCAACGTTGACGAACAGCAAATTACGTTTGGTCTCAGCGCGATTCGCAACGTCGGTGAAGGCCTCGTCCGCCTCATCATCGAGCATCGAGATACACATGGCGTGTTTGAATCGTTCTATGACTTCGCGGAGCGCGTTCCAGAGCAAGCACTAAATAAGCGCACCATTGAGTCGCTGATCAAGGCTGGCGCATTCGACAAGCTTGGACACCCACGTAAAGGCTTGTTGATGGTGTTTGAATCCATTATTGACAACACCATGGTGCGTCGCCGCGAACGTGATCAGGGCGTGATGAGTTTGTTTGGCGACCTAGGAGATGAAACCGAAGGTTTCTCCGAGCGACAGAACATTCCAGATCTGCAGTTTGACAAGACCGAGCAATTAAAGTTTGAAAAAGAAATGCTCGGCTTGTATGTTTCCGATCATCCGCTCATGGGTATTGAAGGGGCGTTGCGTCGTCGGGTTGATTGCTCCATTCCGGAAGCTTTAGAGCGCGATGACGGCGCATTTATTGTGATCGGTGGAATTGTTAACGGTCTTGCGCGCAAGTACACGCGTAAGGGCGACCAAATGGCCACGTTCCAACTAGAAGACTTGCAGGGTTCGGTTGAAGTCACGTTGTTTCCAAAGACATTGCAAAAATTTGGCCATCAACTTGCCGATGACATATTGGTGTCGGTTCGTGGGCGTCTCGACAAGCGAGATGACAACAGGGTCGGTTTCATGGCGATGGACATCACCGTGCTTGAAGGACTGCGTGCCTTTCAGGACTCGCTGCACCTCAAGATTGCTGCGCAAGTGTTATCAGAAGCCACGATCGAGTCGCTGAAGTCAACCTTGCTTGAGTATCCGGGAACATCGCCTGTGTACCTGCACCTTGGACCAGAGAATGTGTTGCGACTGAGTTCTGAATTTAATGTCAACCTTGATCGGGCCATAGGAGTGTTGCGCACCGAGTTTGGCGAGAACGCCTATATCGAATAGGCGGTGCTCGAGCGAGTAGGGCGGTGCAGTATTAGCCCGTCTCAAACCACATTTTTGGTGGCAGACTGTAGGTATGTCAGTTGAGGTTGAAACGCGTGATTGTGCGTCCCTTACAGAAATCGAACTTGAAGAATTGGCTGGCATGGGTGGGTTTTTCTCCCTACCCGTAATCACCAAAGCCAAAGAAGACTGGGTGTTGTTCACCAGTGCCAAAATCAGCGGCAAGGTGCACGGTTTCACCTTCTCAACGCTTGAGCGCATCGGCGGAACGCCGTGCGTGCTGCTTGGCATGATGAGCGTAAAGCGCACGCCAAAGCGCGATTCCGTACTTAAAGGTCTTATGACCGAGGCATATCATCGTGCCCTCATGGCTTTCCCTGACGAAGACGTAGTTGTCGGTTCGCGTTTCTTGACTGCAGAAGGTTTGGAGTCGTTCAAAGCGCTGACCGAAATGATTCCTCGTCCAGGACACCGCGCCGTTGGTGAAGAGCGTGCATGGGGTAAACGTCTTGCGCGCCGATTCGGGGTTGAGTCCACTTACGACGAACAGAATTTCATCGTCAAGACAAGCGGACATAGCGGATTTCTCGATCACGAATCAACGAAGCCGGAAAAAGTTCACCCTGATGTTGCTGCGCAATTTAAGGGAGTAACAAAAGCCAAAGGTGGAGCACTCATCGTTCATGGTTGGACCATGGCAGAGTCACTTGCCAAGCTTGGCAAACTCGAAAAGCACTAACGGTTACTGCGGTGAAATTCACCGATCTGGTTCGCTCACGACGAATGACACGTGCCTTTCGCAGCGAATCAATTAGCGAAGAAACCTTGCACTCATTCATTGAGTTGGCTCTTCGTGCTCCCTCTGCTGGAAAAACACAGGGCACACATTTCGTGGTTCTTACAGGGGCCGATGTCGCTGCATTTTGGAACGACACGTTGCCGAGCGACAAGCGAGCAACCTTCCGATGGAAGCAGCTGCTTGATGCGCCTGTCATCATTTTGCCGTTTGTCGACCCTCTTGCCTATGTCGCTCGGTATTCAGAAAGCGACAAGGCTGCAACTGGACTTGGGGAAGGTGTGCATGCATGGCCGACTCCGTATTGGACAATTGATGGTTCGTTTGCTGTGATGTCACTGTTGCTCGCCGTGCACGATGCTGAACTTGGCGCGCTGTTTTTTGCGGTGTTTAACGGTGAGCAGCAATTGCGAAATCGTTTAGGAGTTCCCGAGCACATGCAGTTACTTGGTGCAGTGGCGGTGGGCCATGCAGCACACGATAGCGAAAAGGGTAAAAGCGCTTCACGTCCGCGAATGCCGCTTGGCGAAGCAGTTCACCAATCGCGCTGGTAGGTATTTACGCGAGAGCGATGCGCAAAGTATCAACCAGTTCTTCAGGCGACGTAGCTGGTTTTAAGCACGCATATTCTTTGCACACATACGCAGATTGCTGATTCCGATCAGTCCACAAAGGGGAGTCGTACGGCTCGCCCCATGCAAGCACCACTGTGGGGAGCCAACGCTTGCGGAGCTCGCGCAGCATGTTGGGTTGCTGTCCTGGGAGTGCAACTTCGGTGATGCCAGCGTGGTGCAGGTGAACGGAAGCAAGAAGGTTGCCAAAAGCGGTAGGCGAGCTGGTGGTGATGCGTGCAAGGAGCCGCAAAATTTGGTCGGCGTGTTGGGTGTAGCGGCTGTTGCCCGTGAGCGCCCCAAGTCGATACAAGGCAAGTGCGGCAGTGGAGTTTGCCGAAGGAGTTGCGTTGTCCATCACGTCCTTCTGGCGGACAATGAGTTGTTCGCCGTTTTCTGGAGTAGTGAATAATCCGCCGTTCACCGCATCCCAGCATTGACTCAGCATTTCATCGGCGGCTTCCTGTGCGTACGTAATCCATCGTGCTTCACCACTAGCTTCTCCAAGTCGGGTGAAGGCATCAACCACTTGTGCAAGGTCTGCGGCAAGGGCCCGGTGTCGTGCTTGCGGGGAACCAGATTCCTGCCAGTTTCGATGCCAAGTTCCCTCAGGCGTGCGAAGTTCACGGACGAGGAACTCTCCGTTGCGTAACGCTGCTTGCAGCCATTCGGTGGATTCAAAATGAAACGCTGCCTCGGCAAGAGTCGCCAGCATCATGGCGTTCCACTCGGTGAGCACTTTGTCATCGAGTAGCGGTCGCTTGCGCGTATTTCTGTGGTCAAACAATATCTGTCGAGCCTCTTCAACTGCAGGTGGACGCGAGAGATTCCCACGATGACGAAGACGTGACGGAATATTTTTTCCTTCAAAGTTTCCAAGCGCAGTTATTTCGTACCACTCGAGTGCTGATTCATGAAGGTGTTCGGGCAATATGTGGACAAATTCGTCGTGGCTCCACACGTAGAAATGACCTTCGTGACTGTGGCCGCTGTCGTCAAGAGAGTCAGCGTCTTCGGCGCTGAAGAATCCACCGTCACGATGTGTGAGGTCACGCAATACGTATTCAATGGTTTCGCGTGCAACTTGTTTCCAAGTCTCATTATTAAAGAGAATTCCAGCATGCATGTATACGCGGGCGAGCAACGCCTGGTCGTAGAGCATTTTTTCGAAGTGGGGCACCAGCCACATTTCATCGACGCTGTATCGCGAGAATCCTCCGCCGATGTGGTCGTACATGCCACCGCTCGCCATGGCGTCGAGGGAAGTGGTCACGATATTTTCGAGGTCGTTGTCTTCGCCGGCAAGAAGTTGACGCAGAAGCACTTCAAGATTCATCGTGCTTGGAAACTTTGGTGCTTTACCGAAACCGCCCCATGACGAATCGAAGTTTGCACGCAATTGAGAAACGGCAAGGTCGAACGTGGCGAAATCGGCAATGTCTGAATGCTGTTCAATTTTTGCAGTGCGCTCGAGTGCTTCCATTAAGGCGTCAATGTTGTTATTGATGTCCTCGCGACGGTTGTTCCACGCATCGGTGATTGCGTTCATCAGTTGCAGGAACGAAGGTTTTGGGAAATAGGTTCCGCCAAAGAATGGTTTGCCATCAGGGGACAGGAAGACGGTCATTGGCCAACCGCCTCGGCCGGTCATTGCTTGAACCGCATCCATGTAGATGGCGTCAACGTCTGGACGTTCTTCACGATCAACCTTGATGTTCACAAACATTGCGTTCATCACTGAAGCCGTCTCTGCATCTTCAAAGCATTCGTGGGCCATCACGTGGCACCAGTGACATGCGGAATATCCAACAGACAGAAGAATCGGAACATTGCGTTCACGTGCTGCGGTAAATGCCTCGTCGCTCCATGCGTACCAATCCACCGGGTTGTTGGCATGCTGGCGAAGGTAAGGGCTGGTCTGTTCGGCCAAACGATTGGTCATATGTTTGCCTTTGTGTAGCAGTTAAGAAACGGTGACGTCGCCGACAATGGTCAGTTTTGGAAATGGAGAGCGTGTTGCAACGGTCATTCGAATACTGCATACGGAAGGCGCCGAAGGTGCAACAACTTTGACTCCGCTAATGCGGCATGTTCCACTTACAACTTTGTAAGTGCGACTGCCCGATGACGACGTATTAAACAGTTTCGCAAGTGCGGTAGTACTCGCTGGTTTTACGGTGTTGGCAACTTGCCAAATGGGAAAGAACGGTCCGACTGCACCGGAGATTGCGAACTGTTGAGAACCGGAGCGTGTGTACGTGATGCCGACGCGAATCGTGTGTCGTGCATCCGTCTGAGTCGTGAGGTAAGAACGCTTGGTGGCCTTTGTGATAGGGAGGCAATCAGCAGGTACCTCTATTGCGGCAGGGCCGGTAGCTTCGCAGCGGAACCATTTCACGTTATTCACATTGGTGATGAGATCCAGGCTTGCATTCAGGGATTCTCCTACATGGCCAACTGCTGAAATTTGTGGAGCAGCAATTGGTGGAAACATACGTTGTAGTTCTGCTAACGCAGCAACCATGTTGACCAGCCCGACGCCAAATGTTTGGTCGCGACCCGGATCACCAATGTCGGTTGCAGTGCGCAACAAAATATCGCGAACTTGAGCGTTGGTGACCCGTGGCTCTGCGGCGAAGAGTAATGCTGCAGAGCCTGCAATAAAACCAGCAGCCATGCTGGTTCCACTCAGTGCGGCGTAATCACCCTTGACGGTGGAAATGATGTTGGTTCCCGGTGCGGAAATATCGATGTAGTCGCCGCGTTGATCAAATGGTGTTGCGTTGTTTGCTGGGTCTACGGCAGTCACCGCAAGCGTGAGGTCAAGAGATGCTGGCCATTTTGGTTTATCGGTTGCGCCACCATTTCCTGCGGCTGCAACCACAAGCACGCCTTTATCGTTTGCGTACTGAATGGCTTGGGTCAAACTTGAACTTTCGGTTGCACCTCCGAGCGACAAGTTGATGACCTTTGCACCGTTGTCTGCTGCGTAGCGAACACCGGTTGCAACATCTCGAGCATCGCCTTGGCCGGCTTGGTCGAGTACTTGGACGGGAAGAATTTTTGCATTTGGTGCAACGCCGGAACCACCAATGCCGTTGTTGGCTACCGCGGCAATAATTCCTGCAACGTGAGTGCCGTGTCCTCCCGAATCGATATCAGTGCCGTCTTGTGACTCAACTGCTCCAAAGAATGAATGTCCGGGTAACAGATTTTCCGCTAAGTCTGGGTGCGGACCACTGCCGCTATCAACAACTGCGACAATGACGCCTTTTCCAGTTGTCGTTGTCCAAACACGATCTGCTCCGATCGCAGAAATTCCCCATTGTTGCGCCAGCAATGGGTCTGACGCAGCAGCGAAAACATGTGGTGTAAACGCCATGCATGAAGTAGCGAGTGAAGCGACACAGATCGCGAGAGAAGTAAGGGGTTTACGCAAGCGATATTGGTCTACACGCCCATTGCGTGGAAGCCACCATCAACATGAACAATTTCTGCTGTGGTGCAAGGAAACCAATCAGAAAGCATGGCCACACACGTGCGGGCTACCCCGCTTGAATCGTTGACATCCCACCCAAGAGGTGCGCGGTCATCCCACACGTCTTCAAACTTTTGAAAACCTGGAATGGATTTTGCAGCCATCGTGCGAATTGGGCCAGCAGCTACGAGGTTGCAGCGAATCTGTTTGCTGCCCAGTTCTTTTGCGAGGTAGCGATTAGTCGACTCGAGAGCAGCCTTGGCAACTCCCATCCAGTTGTATGCAGGCCATGCGACAGTGTTGTCGAAATCGAGTCCAACAATTGTTCCGCCGCTTGTCATTAATGGCACGAATGCATCGGCCAATGTTTTTAGAGAGTATGCCGAAACTTGCATGGCGACTGAAACATCTGACCATTGCGCTGCCATGAAGTCATCGCCGAGGCACACAGCCGGCGCAAAACCAATGGCGTGCAGCACTCCATCGACACGGCCAAATTGTGATTTGGCTGCCTCACGGGCTGACGCGATGTGTTCATCGACTGTGACATCAAACTCCACCACGATGATGTCGGCGCTCAGCTTGCGTGCAGTTCGCTCCGTAATCGAAAGTCCGCGACCTGCGCCAGTAAGCATGATTTGGGCGCCTTGCTCAAGTGCGAGTTTTGCGACTCCATAGGCGAGTGAAGCGTCGGTCAACACGCCGGTTACGACAATGTTCTTCCCATCCAAAATTCCCATGCCTATGACCGTAGTTCCCGAGTGTGGTTTGTGTAAGGCTTCACCTATGCGGATTGGAATTATTGGCGGCACCGGGCCAGCGGGAAGCGGGTTAGCCCTGCGAATGAGCGTTGCCGGTCATCAGGTACTTATTGGGTCACGGTCGAAAGAACGTTCAGAAGAAAAGGCCGCTGAACTCATTGCACTGTGGCCCGACCACAAGTTGACATTTGATACCGGCACAAACGAAGACGCCGCAAATTGCGACTTGATCGTGGTTGCAACACCTTGGGACTCAACAGCCACCATTGTTGGCGAGCATGCTGAAGCGCTGCGCGGCAAAGTTGTTGTCACTATGGCGAACGCGCTTGTGAAGGTTGGTAAAGAGTTTCAACCGTTAGTTCCGCCTCGTGGAAGCATTGCAGCACACGTGCAGGCAGAAATTCCTGGGAGTCGCGTTGTTGCTGCGATGCAGCACTTGCCAGCTAAAGAGCTTGGCAACTTGAACCATCATGTTGATTCCGACGTATTGATTTGTTCAGACTTTCCAGAAGCAATTGAAGTGGTAAGCGATCTTGTTGCTCAAATTCCGGGCTGCAGGCCACTGAGCACCGGTCGATTGTCGAACGCGCTCGCACTTGAGGCTTTCACGGCAGTGCTGTTGCAACTCAATGTGCGTTATAAAACTCGAGTGGCTCCTCGGCTTACGGGCATTCCTGACGTTGACCCAATTAGCGGTCGAAATATGAAATTGGACTGATTACTTTGTCAATGAAATTATTCGATACAGCTCAGCAAGAAATAGTTGAATTTGCACCAAGTCCGACCGTGCTCATGTACACGTGCGGCATCACGCCGTATGACGCAACACATTTGGGTCACGCCTTTACTTTCATTTCCTATGACGTACTGCAACGTCGACTGATCGACATGGGCCATCAAGTGAAGTGTGTACGAAATGTCACCGACGTAGACGACCCGTTGTTTGCAAAGGCTCGCGAACTCGGAGTGCACTATTTAGATCTTGCTGCAGGCGAGGAGGCACGTTTCGAATCTGACATGACAGCGTTGAATGCGTTACCTGTGCACAGCACCCCGCGCGCATCGTCAGCCATTCCCGACATCCGTGGATTTATTGGCATGGTGATCGATCGCGGGTTTGCGTATGAATCTGGCGGTTCGGTGTATTTCGATGTGGAGAAGTTTCCTCAGTTTGGAAGCGTGTCGCACTACAGCCGTGAAACCATGATTGCGCTTGCGCGAGAACGCGGCGGCAATGTTGACGATCCACATAAGCGCAATCCACTCGACTTTGTGTTGTGGCATCCATCGGCTGCTGACGAACCATCGTGGGACACCATGTGGGGCGCAGGTCGACCTGGTTGGCACATTGAATGTTCAGCGCTCGCGCTTCGCGAACTTGGTACAACTATCGATTTGCACGGCGGTGGAAGCGATTTGATTTTCCCACACCATGAATGCGAACGGGCACAGTCCGAGGCGGCAACTGGGCAACCGTTTGTAAAGCATTGGATGCACGTAGCGATGGTGTCTATGGATGGCCACAAAATGTCGAAGAGTCGCGGTAATTTGGTATTCGTAGACAAGCTGCGAACGCAACATGATCCGATGGCAATTCGGTTGGGACTGATTGAGCATCACTATCGCACGGAGTGGGAATGGGACGACGGATTGATGGCGCGCAATGAGGCGCGACTTGCACTTTGGAAGTCGGCTGCAGCGGTTGGCGATCTTCAAGGTGATGCCAAGTTGCTTGCAGATGTACGAGCAGCACTTGACAACGATCTCGACACGCCAACTGCGGTTTCACTTATTGATGCTGCAGCCAAAAATGGCCTAGCGGTAGGAGAGTGCGCGCGGATACTAGGGGTCACTATCTGATGTCGACGCGGGTCGACGCCTTGTACTCGGGAGCAACCGAGTTGCAATCGCGAATACGACCTGCTGTGAAAGTGGTGACCAATCGCCTGTGGCGTTTTGACTTGCAAGGGTTTGAACAACTTCCCGAATCTGGGCCTGCGATTTTGTGCGCAAATCATGTCAGTTTTCTTGACTCCGCTTTCCTTATCATTCACGCGCCGCGCAATATTTCGTTTATTGGCAAGAGCGAGTATTTAGATTCATGGAAGACGCGTCGATTGTTTCCCGCACTTGGCATGATTCCGGTTGATCGAGAAGGCGGCGAAAAAGCTCAAGTTGCGCTCGATGCGGCAGAGAATGTTTTGCAACGTGGTGAATTGTTTGGCATTTTCCCAGAGGGAACTCGCAGCAGAGACGGAATGCTGTACAAAGGGAAAACTGGTGCCGCACGGTTAGCGGTGAAACTCAATTGTCCAATTTTTCCTGTTGGCATTGTTGGCACACGCGAAATTCAACCGCCTGACGCAAAACTGCCACGAGTAGGTGGTCGCGTCAGCATCCAAATTGGTAAAGCGATTTTGCCAGAGCGATATGCACACCGAACCGATGACCATTTACTGTTGCGCGAAATGACTGACGAAGTGATGTTTGAAATTCAGTCAATGACAGGGCAGCAATATCGAAACGTATACGCCAGCAAACGCCAGCAACCTGAAGTTCCGTTGGGTGGAGTCCTCAAAGAGCCAATCGCATCTGCGAAATAGGGCGGTCCGCGTAAGGCCTGCGAACCTAGACTGGTGATGCGATGAATGCTGCAACTCTTGATGTCACCCTGCCAGACGGTTCTGTTCGTACGTTGCCAACTGGGTCAACGGCACTCGACTTGGCTCAATCCATTGGGTCGCGTTTGGCCAAGGCCGCACTTGCAGCTGTGGTCAATGGCAACGAGGTAGACATCTCGGTTCAGTTGAGCAACGGTGCCCAAGTCGCCATCATCACCGCAGACTCCGATGCTGGTCGACACGTACTTCGTCATTCCACGGCTCATGTACTGGCACAAGCGGTATTGCAGCATTTCCCTGGTGCGAAGTTCACCATTGGTCCTGCGATCGAAGATGGTTTCTATTACGACTTTGAGCTGCCTGACCATAAGACATTCAGTGACAACGACCTCGAAGCAATTACTGAGCGCATGCGTGCAATCGTAAAAGCCGATCAGCCATTTGTTCGCTCGGAGATGAGTGCGGTGGACGCACTTGCATTGTTTGCAGATCAGCCATATAAATGCGAAATTATCGAGCGTGTAACAACTGGTGCAGCAGACGGATCAGATGCAAGCGAAGTTTCTGGTGATGGTGCTGTGAGTGTGTATCGCAATACCGAAAGTTTTGTTGACTTGTGTCGAGGCCCTCACGTTCCAAGTACTGCGCGACTCGGCCACTTTGCTCTGATGAAAGTTGCCGGTGCGTACTGGCGCGGAAACGAAAAGGGTCCGATGCTGCAGCGCATCTATGGAACTGCCTGGGAATCAAAGGCTGCGCTCGAAGAGCACATCACGCGACTTGCAGAAGCTGAGAAGCGAGATCATCGTCGTCTTGCGACCGAGATGGATCTGCTGTCGTTTCCATCCGAATTAGGCGGGGGCCTTGCAGTGTGGCATCCAAAGGGTGCAATTGTTCGTAAAATCATGGAGGACTACAGCCGATATCGCCACCAAAACGGCGGGTATCAATTTGTGTTCACCCCACACTTGGCGAATGCGCAGCTGTTCGAAACTTCTGGTCACCTTCATTTCTATAAAGACGGCATGTACCCGCCAATGGAAATGGATAACGGCACGTACTACCCGAAGCCAATGAACTGCCCGATGCATTGCTTGATCTACCGTGATCGCCAACGTAGCTACCGCGAACTTCCGCTGCGCTTATTCGAGCTGGGAACGGTGTACCGCTACGAGCGCGCAGGAACACTGCACGGTTTGTTGCGTATCCGCGGATTCACGCAGGACGACAGTCATATCTTTTGCACAGAAGACCAAATGGCAGATGAAATTACATCGCTGCTTGATTTTGTGATGTCGGTACTTCGTCAATTTGGATTCGATGACTTCGAGTTCAAATTGTCTACCCGCGATCCGGAGAAGTCAGTTGGCTCAGACGAAATTTGGGACAAGGCAACGACAGCACTTCGTGAGGCGCTGAATCGCCACGGGGTGGAGTACTCAATAAAAGAGGGCGATGCAGCGTTTTACGGACCAAAGATTGACATCGACGTGCGCGACGCAATTGGCCGCAAGTGGCAACTCAGCACGATTCAATGCGACTTCAACTTGCCAGAACGTTTTGGCTTGGAATACATCGGAACTGACAACAGTCGCCATCGCCCGATCATGTTGCATCGCGCATTGTTTGGATCGGTTGAACGATTCTTTGGCGTGCTGCTCGAACATTACGGCGGCGCTTTCCCCGCATGGCTTGCCCCGGTGCAAGTGCGTGTGTTGGCAGTTACTTCTCAGCACGAGGAATATGCGCAGTCGCTTGTGAAGCGCATGCGCGCTGAAGGGTTTCGTGTAGACACCGCTGAAGCAGATGAACAACTTGGAAAGCGAATTCGAAGCGCAAAACTCGAACGGATTCCATTTGTTCTCGTTGTAGGCGACGATGACGTGAAGAACAACACTGTGGGCGTGAACCCTCGGGGTGGAGAAGTAATTCGCGACGTGAAGGTTGATACTTTTATTGCTCAATTGCGCGATGAAACACGAACTGAAGTCCCAATAGGAAACCTGTAATTACTATGTTGGATCGATTGTGGAATGGCTGGCGGGCACAGTACGTGCAACGCGATTCCCACGGGAAGCATTCTGACGAATCGGTTTTCACCGAGATTTTAAAGTCAAATCGCCCAGACGAAGAAACATTTATCGTGCACCGTGGCGAAACATGTTTTGTCATCATGAATGCGTTTCCGTATTCATCAGGGCACGTGCTGGTCATTCCGTACCGTGAAGTTCCCGATTTAGAGTTGCTCACCTCGCAGGAGACCAGCGAAATTTGGGCGACGGTGACCAAGGCGGTACAAGTGCTGAAGGCTGAATACAAGCCGCAGGGAATGAACGTTGGAATTAACTTGGGACACGCAGCAGGCGGAAGCGTTGCACAGCACCTACACATTCACATCGTTCCGCGCTGGGGTGGCGATTCAAATTTCATGGTTGCTGTGGCGACGGCAAAAATTTTGCCAGAAGCGCTTGACGTAACCGCGGGGCGAATTAGAAATCGATGGAAGGAAATGCAATGAACGATGTAAATAGCAATGAGATTCGCGACCAATTACCAAGCGACTTAGATGTATCAGCCTTTGTTGGGCCGTATCAATTTCCGGACAACAGTCGCCGTCGCATTCCTGGATATTTGTATTTGGCAATCGCTGCCGTGGTTTTACTCGCGTGGCTGTTGAGTGATCAAACTTCTGGCCTAGTGAACAACGGGTTTCTGATATTTGCAATTTCGCTTGGTGCTTTTGGTGCGTACGTACTGAGCTCCTCGTGGAAGATGACGGTCAATGAGCGAGATGCGTTGGTGCATGCTTCGAGAGCGGTCAACTTTGCTGTCGGCCACGCTTCTGCCCAGCAGGTGTGGCGGGGAGTGCGCAGTCGACCAACGTGGCGGGTGTTTTGCTACAGCGCACAGGAACCTCCAACACATCGTGGTTTGGTGTTAGTTGATGCTGTAAATGGCGAGATTGTCGAATGCCTCGTAGAGATCAACCCCGACAACGCAGCGACTGTCAAGTAAGCGCTGTTCACTAGTATTTAGCCAATGTTTGACGGCCGGTTCAAAACTCAAATTGAGCGTTACGTTCGGCCGATCGGTGAGACGCTTCGTCGCACGGGGCTTTCACCAGACCACTTCACATTGCTTGGGCTATGTGTAGCAGCCGGATCGGCGGTGGCAATTGGTGCGGGCAAAATGCAACTTGGAATGTTGCTTGTTATCTGTTCTGCGCTTCCAGATTTACTCGATGGAGCACTTGCCAAAGCTTCAAACTCAGCTAGCCAACGTGGAGCATTCTTTGACTCGGTAGTAGATCGAGTGAGCGATTCATTTTTGTTTGGTGGAGTGGCATGGTTTTATGCCAGTTCCAACTCGCCACGTTTTTCAATTGTTCCATTCGCAGTGCTCGGGGCATCGCTTGTTATTTCCTATGAACGCGCAAAAGCGGAATCACTCGGATTGCATGCTAAAGGCGGACTTATGGAACGCGCCGAGCGCATCATTTTGTTGTGCTTCGGACTGCTATTCGACTCGTTATTGAAATGGGTCATGGTGCTCATGTTGGTGCTTGTGGTGATGACCGCGGTACAGAGATTTGTCAAAGTCTGGAAGCAGGCTGCAGTTGCTCCGGTCACTGCAGAGAAACAAGCAATTCGTCGTTCGCGTCGTGTATCGCGCAGAGCTCGCCGCGATGATTATCGTGCGCGGTTCCAGCGTCGCCGTCGCCTGCAGTAATTCTGCGTCATGGCCGATCCTCGCGACACAGGATTTGATGCGTTAGCGCTTGCCGGATATCGCGCGGCTTCGTTGTTTGCAAAGTTAACCCCTGGACCACTTGCCCTCGGCACGTCGCTTGCGCTTGGTGCGCCTCTTGCGTTGGGCATGCGTGAAAAGCGTGAAATGATTGAGCGCCATTTGCAACGAGTGAATCCTTCGCTGCGCGGGTTCGCTTTGCGTCAGGCTGTGCAGGAAGCCTTCCAGAGTTACACGCGCTATTACTTGGAGACGTTTCGGCTGGGAACATTGTCGAAGAAACAGATTCAGGCTGGTTTTTCGGTCGATGGTTTCGAACATATTGAAAAAGGCATTGCAGATGGCAAGGGTGTTGTGCTTGGCTTGCCGCATCTTGGAGGATGGGAGTGGGCTGGTCGATGGCTTGTCGATCAGGGCTATGGCCTCACCGCAGTTGTTGAACGTTTAGACAATGACGAATTGTTTGAATGGTTTCGCAACATGCGCAGCAAAGTGGGTGTCAATGTCATCCCGCTGGACGACAATGCAGGGTTGCGAGTGAGCGCAGCATTAAAAGACAACCAAGTTGTCTCGTTGCTGTGTGATCGAGACATTCCGCGGGAAGGTGTTCGTTCTGGCGTTGAAGTTGAGTTCTTTGGAGAGCGGACCACGGTTCCTGCCGGCCCTGCTTTTTTCGCGTTGCGTACAGGTGCGGCACTGTTGCCGTTAGCAACGTATTTCACTCGCAAGTCCGATGGACATCATGCTGTGGTTCGACCACCAATTCCTGTTGAACGTCAAGGAAGCCTGCGCGAAGACGTTGCGCGGATTACACAGCTACTCATGACCGAAGTAGAAGGCCTTATTCGACGTGCGCCAGAACAATGGCACTTGTTCCAACCAAACTGGCCAAGTGACCCAGGGTTTACGTCGCGTTAACCGACACGGCCACAATTTTCACTGTACGATCGCGGCGAACAACAGGAGAGTTTCATGTCGACAATGATGCGGCGCTTAAGCGCAGAGGCACTCGGTACTGGCTTATTGATCGTTGCCGTAATTGGTTCGGGCATCATGGCCGAACGCTTGACGCAAGATGTTGCACTGCAGTTGCTGTGCAATGCAGTGGCGACTGGTGGCGCGCTTGTTGCATTGATCCTCATTTTTGCTCCAGTGTCGGGAGCATCGTTTAACCCAATCGTAGGAATTGTGGGCACGTTGCTTGGCGAGGGAAGTTGGAAAGACACAGGCTTATATGCAATTGCGCAGACTATTGGAGGTTGCATTGGTGCGGTTATTGCCAATGTGATGTTCGATCTGGATGCAATTAACTTGTCGGAAAAAGTACGTACCGGGTCAAACATTTGGGTTTCTGAAGTTGTTGCATCGGGCGGTTTGCTCGTCGTCATTTACGGAACTATTCGCGCCAAGCGTGCAAACTTGGTTCCATTCACCGTTGCCGCATGGATTACTGGCGCATATTTCTTTACATCGTCAACATCAATTGCAAATCCGGCAGTAACCGTTGCTCGCACTCTCAGCAACACGTTTGCTGGTATCGCCCCAGAGTCGGCACCAATGTTCATAGTCATGCAACTCATCGGTGCGGTTATCGGGTTTGGCATTATTCGCTTCGTATTCGAAGAGAGTGCAGCATGAGCGAATCGCGAATTCCCGGCGTGCTGTTCTTGTGTACGCATAACGCGGGTCGTAGCCAAATGGGTGCAGGGTTCATGCGCTCGATTGCCGGCGACAAAGTTCGCGTTCTTTCTGGTGGTTCCGAGCCCGCGTCGAAGGTGAATCCTTCGGCAGTTGAAGCAATGGATGAATTGGGTATCGATATTGCCGACTATGTGCCGCAGAAGTGGTCGATGGAAATGCTGCACGAAGTCGATGTTGTCGTCACCATGGGTTGTGGAGACACCTGCCCGTACATTCCTGGAAAACGATATGTCGACTGGCCGTTAGACGACCCAGCGGGCCAGGGTGTTGATGCAGTGCGACCAATTCGCGATCAGATTAAGACGCTTGTTGAATCGTTGTTAACAGAACTTGGTGTTCGTTAACTTTCGTAGGTAGCGAATAATTCCGCAACTGCCTTTGCTTGTCCGCCACTAGTAGACGACATCACGGCAATCGGGAGAACTCCAGCGTGTGCCCAAGCGGCGAATTGTTCGCGCACCTGAGATGCATTCCCCGAAATGGTGCAATCACGCAGCCACTCATCGGTCATGGCCTTCTGTAATTGCTCAGCGAGTGATTCTTTTGGAGTAGTCGCAATGATCGATTCGATGTTGTCCATTTCCTTGTCGTACCCGGCAACACGCCAGTAGTTGCGATAGTTGGGCAGCGAAACGTAGCCAGTCAGCGTTTTGCGATGAATGGCATATGCGGCGTCAAGGTCATCGCTCACCACCGTTGGCACCATGTTGGACATGAAGAACTGATCTCGAAGAGGCGTTGGAATTGTTGCAACCTGTCTGCTGATGTCGCGCAGTGAAGCATTTGCCCAAATTGCGCCTTGTGAAATTTCAGTCGAGAGAGCGAGCATCTTGTCGCGCAGAGTTGCAAGAAAAATTTGCGGAAGTTGACCAGAGAAGCGTTCGTTTGCGCGCATAGCTTGCACATAGTTCGCGATATCAGAAAGTGGCTTACCTGTGGCAACACCAAGTCGCTGCACAACTGGTCCGTGGCTTACGCCAATTCCAAGCCCGAATCGACCACCAGATATTTCATGAATGTGTGCTGCGGTGTTTCCCAGTTCAACCGGGTGGCTGTAATACATCGGTTGGATTGATGTCCAAAACGGAATGGTGGAGGTTGCATGGGCGAGTGACACGCATAATCCAAGCGTTCCGCCCAAGCTTGGACACGCAATACCTGCAAAGCCTCGACGCTCAGCATCGACAGCGACATCCAAGATTGCTTGTCGTTTCGTTGGTGATGCAACGAGTGAAATCGCGGGAAGCGTGTATGTGGACGGCGAGAAATTGATCATGGCTTGAATGCTCCTTGTATGGGCCTACCGTATATGCCGTGAACATGTTGCGCATTGCCATGGTGAGTCCGTACAGCGTTTCGGTCCCGGGTGGCGTGCAGGCTCAAGTGCTTGGGCTGGCTCGCGAATTGCGCAGAATCGGTCATGAAGTTCGTGTGCTTGCACCTTGTGATGGCCCACCACCGGAGCCGTTTGTTACTCCGCTTGGCAACAGCTTGCCGACAGCAGCCAACGGTTCTGTTGCGCCTCTTGCACCAGATCCATCTGCGGCAATGCGCACGATTCGCGCATTAAACGACGAAGCATTTGACGTCATTCATTTGCACGAGCCAATTGTTCCTGGGCCAACAGTTACCGCTCTGCTGTTAAAGCTTGCGCCAACAGTTGGAACGTTCCACGCTGCAGGGGACTCTACGTCCTATCGCGTGCTGAAAAAAACTGCCAGCTGGGCAGCAGATCATTTAACGGTCAGAGTTGCCGTGAGTGAGTCAGCAAAAGAACTTGCGAGTAAGTATCTGGACGGCGAATACACCGTGTTATTTAATGGAATCGAAGTGCAGCGCTACCAGCGACCTTCAACACCGCGCGAAACTTCGCCAACTATTTTCTTCTGCGGTCGGTACGAGCCACGCAAGGGTTTGGAAGTTTTGCTGCAGTCGATGGCGCACATGCCTCGAAACGTGAAGTTGTGGATTGCCTCCGACGGGGTGGGGATTGACGATTTACAAAACACCTATGGCGCAGACGAGCGAATCAACTGGCTCGGTCGAATTACCGAAGAAGACAAACTCGACAGGCTGGCGAGGTGCAATGCATTTTGTGCTCCTTCTTTGCGTGGCGAGTCGTTTGGAATTGTATTACTTGAAGCCATGGCGGCAGGTGCAACGCTTGTCGCAAGCAACATCAGTGGTTACAACAACGTGGCTACCCATGGCGTGAACGCATTGCTCGTAGAACCTGGTAACCCGGTCTCGTTGGCAGAGGCGCTACGCCTTGCTACAACAGATGCAGCATTGCAAGAACAACTTGTTGCCGGCGGGCATGATCGGGCGCAAGATTTTTCGATGCAACGGCTGGCCGAGTTGTACGTGCAGATGTACAACAAGTTGCTCAGTGACGAAGCACAACGGCTGCTTGAGATTGCTCCGCACCGATTTGTAGCAATGTTTGAAGACAGAGTGTTGCGCCGTCCAAAGTTTCTGAACGGGCGCCATAACGCGGACTAATGCCCGTCCTCTAGGTCTTGGGCTCGTGCCGTAGACTGCATGCATGAGCACAACACTGGTAGTAGTTCTCGTAGTCGTATTTCTTGCTCTTGTTGTCGGCGCTACCTACAACTCACTTATTCGTCGCCGCAATGAGGTCGATAACGCCTGGAGCCAGATTGATGTGCAGCTGAAGCGTCGCCTTGACCTCATTCCTAACCTTGTTGAAACCGTGAAGGGATACGCAGCGCACGAAAAGACAGCACTTGAAGCCGTCGTCGCAGCGCGCAATTCGGGTATTTCTGCCCAGGCAAATCCGCATGCTCAGGCAGCAGCCGACAATGCCATCTCGGGTGCCTTGCGCCAGCTGTTTGCATTGTCGGAGTCGTACCCAGACCTCAAGGCGAACCAAGGGTTCGTTTCGCTGCAAGAAGAACTTTCGAATACAGAAAGCCGCATCGCTTATGCGCGGCAGTTCTATGGTGACGCAGTTTCAGCGTTCAATACAGCGATACAAAAATTTCCAACCGTGCTACTCGCTGGCATGTTCGGGTTTTCAGCACGAGATTTCTTTGAAGCAGAAGATGCCGCACGTGTTGTTCCGGAAGTGAAGTTCTAAAGATGAACGATCTCATTGCATCAAATAAACGTCGATCATTTTTCTTAATGTTTGGTTTCGTGCTTGTGCTCGCGTTAGTTGGCTTCGCAGTTGGCACGCTGATTGGCAATGGAGTGACCGGCACAATCATCGCGCTCGTTATTTCTGGAGTTATGGCCGTCACGTCATATTGGAAGTCAGACAAAATTGCCTTGGCGGTTAGTCGTGCCGTTCCGGCCGATAGCAACGAATATCGACGCCTACATAATCTTGTTGAAGGACTGTGCATTGCAGGTGGCATTCCAAAACCGCAGGTGTACATCATTCACGACGACGCACCGAACGCTTTTGCTACCGGTCGCAACCCGAAGAACGCCGCAATTGCCATCACTACTGGCTTGCTGAATCAGATGAATCGTGTGGAGCTTGAGGGAGTAGTTGCTCACGAGTTGTCGCACATTAAGAATTACGACATTCTCGTTTCTACATTGGCGGTAACGCTTGTTGGTTCGATTGCATTGATTACCGATATGACGCTGCGCATGATGTGGTGGAACGGTGGGCGAGTAAGTCGCAGTGGCGATCGAAACGATCGGGGCAACCCTCTTGCCATCGTTGGGTTCGTACTCTTGCTGGTATCACCAATCATTGCCCGAATAATGCAGGCAGCAGTCAGTCGCCGTCGCGAAACTCTTGCAGACGTATCCGCAGTGCGGATGACCAGGTATCCACCCGGACTTATTTCTGCATTAGAGAAACTGCAGGCCGACAATACCGAGACGCATTCGGCGAGCATGGCTACAGCCCATATGTGGATTGAACAACCATTGTCTGGCGTTAAAGACGCGGGCAGATTAGGTATGTGGCATAAACTTTTCAATACCCACCCACCTCTATCCGAGCGCATTGCATTGCTCAGGGAGATATAAGCCATGAATCGACGAGTAGCTGTTATTAGTTCCCGTTCACTGATCATTGCCGCCGTTGTAGCGCTCTCTGCTTGCGGTGGTTCGAGTGGCTCATCCACAGCTTCGAGCGACACCGTCCCCACAACCGATTCGGTTCCACAGGCTCCAACCAATCCGTTGCTCGGCACTCCAATGGAAGATGCAACGACGGCAAATCGTCCAGCCATGGTCGTCAAAATTGATAATCATCCTGGTGCGCGTCCGCAAGCCGGAATCAATCAGGCAGACATTATTTTTGAAGAGAACGTTGAAAAGCTCACACGTTTAGCAGCAGTGTTCCAAAGCCAAGGTTCGGACCCAGTTGGACCAATTCGCAGTGGTCGCTTTCAAGACATCAACTTGCTCGGTTCATTGAACAAGCCGCTGTTTGTGTGGAGCGGTGGAAACAGCAAAGTCTCAGCGGCAATAGCAAAGTCGGACCTCACCGATCTGAGTTACTTGAAAGTAAATACTGACGGCGGATTCAAGCGCAGCGATTCGTATAAGGCTCCGCACAACTTGTTTGCAGAAACCACAAAGTTGTGGACGCTTGCTCCTGCAGGTGCAAGTGCCCCGCCTGCCCAGTTTGCCTACCGCACCGCGAGTGATGCCAATGCGTCAACATCGAAAGAGGCCCTTGGCTTGAAGGTGTCCATGGACGGCGTAAAAGTGCAGTGGGACTGGGACGCAACCGCAAAAGAATGGGTTCGCACGCAAGATGGAACGCCAGTAGTTGATACAACAGACGTTGCAATGTCGGTTCCGAATGTGATTGTTCTTGAAGTGGAGTACACCAATTCCTATAGCCCAATTTCAAAAACTTTGGGAACGGGGAAGGCGTACGTATTCACCAACGGCGTGATGTACGAAGGAACATGGACTCGTACTGATCGCTTGCAGCCATTTGAACTGAAGGACTCGGCTGGTGGCGTAATTAAGTTGACGCCAGGTCAGACATTTGTTGAAGTTGCCCGTGCAGGTAAAACCGCAGTGGTGACCACAGGCATGACGCAAGACGCCGTCAAATTTCCGTAGATCAAATTCGGGATTTTCCCGCGATGGCTTATGGGTCAAGCGGGCTAGGTCGGTACGCTTATCCACATGACTTCTAGCAAGGGAAACTCGGCTTCCGGGCCAATGAGGGTAAATCGTGGCTTGGCAGAAATGCTCAAGGGCGGCGTCATTATGGACGTGGTCAACCCAGAGCAGGCAAAGATTGCCGAAGACGCTGGTGCAACCGCAGTCATGGCTCTTGAGCGCGTTCCCGCCGACATTCGTCGTGATGGTGGAGTTGCTCGCATGAGTGACCCAGAAATGATTGAAGGCATCAAAGCTGTTGTCACGATTCCTGTCATGGCGAAAGCGCGCATTGGTCACTTTGTAGAAGCCCAAATCCTTGAGGCGCTCGGAGTGGACTTCATTGATGAGTCAGAAGTGCTTACACCTGCCGATGAAACACACCACATCGACAAGTTCGCATTCACATCTCCGTTTGTGTGCGGCGCAACAAATCTTGGCGAGGCGCTTCGTCGCATCAGCGAAGGTGCTGCGCTCATTCGTTCTAAGGGCGAAGCAGGAACAGGAAACGTTGTCGAGGCTGTTCGTCACTTGCGCAGCATTTTTGGCGATATTCGCAGAATCACACAGGCTGACTCGGCCGAGTTGTTTGATTGGGCGAAGAAGCTTGGTGCACCATTGCCACTCGTGCAAGAAATTGCTGAGACGGGCAAGTTGCAGGTGCCAATCTTTTGTGCCGGTGGAATAGCTACACCTGCAGACGCTGCATTGGCGATGCAACTTGGTGCGGAAGCCGTGTTCGTTGGATCAGGAATTTTCAAGAGCGATGATCCATCGCCACGTGCGAAAGCAATTGTTCAAGCAACAGCGCACTTCCGCGATGCTCATGTGTTGGCGAAAGTAAGTCGCAATCTTGGTGCACCGATGACTGGTATCGGAATGGACAAGATCAACGAGCGCTACGCCGACCGCGGCTGGTAAAGCAGCTCCACTTGTCTCGCGTAGTAGGCGTTCTTGCATTGCAGGGCGCTTTTGAGGCTCATCAACATGTTTTGCAAGACCTTGGTGTCGAAACTATTCAAGTTCGAACGCCAAAAGAATTGGAGTTGGTTGACGCGTTAGTCATGCCTGGCGGCGAGTCAACCACGATGTCGCATTTGCTCGTGACGTCTGGGTTATTTGAATCCATTGATGCGCGGTTGAAGCAAGGGATGCCAGTGTTTGGCACATGTGCCGGAATGATTTTGCTCGCAAAAGGAGTGCTGGATGGCCGTCCGGACCAAAAGAGTTTTGGGGCTATTGATATTGATGTGAAGCGCAATGCATACGGTCGCCAAATTGACAGTTTCGAAACCGATATTGCTGTTGATGGATTTGTTCATGATTTCCATGCGGTGTTCATTCGTGCGCCGCAAATTGCGCGATGTGGCGAAGGCGTAACGGTTTTGGCTCGACACGGTCAAGACGTTGTGCTTGCGCGTCAGGGGTCAGTGATGGTTGCTTCTTTCCATCCTGAGCTCACTAGCGATGCGCGAATTCATTCATTGTTTACTGGTTTACTTCAGGAGGTATAGCCATGTCCGGTCACTCCAAATGGGCAACAATCAAGCGCAAGAAGGGCGCAATCGATGCCGCCCGCGGAAAAATATTTGCAAAGATGTCGCGCCAACTTGAAGTTGCTACTCGCGAAGGTGGCGGCGATCCATCAAGCAACGCCACACTGCGCACCATTATTCAAAAAGCAAAAGCGGCACATATGACAAACGATGCCATCGATCGCGCAGTGAAGCGCGGTCTTGGCGAGCAAACAGGTGCGGCATTCGAAACGGTGACATACGAGGGTTATGCGCCCGGTGGGGTGGCGATGCTCGTTGATGCGTTGACCAACAATCGAAATCGCACAGCGGCGGACGTGCGCATGGCTTTCAGTAAATCTGGTGGTGCATTGGCCGAACCAGGTGCGGTTGGTTGGCAGTTTTCGAGAAAAGGAATTGTGCAAATTGAAAAGACCATCAGCGAAGACGATGTCATGCTTGTTGCTCTAGATCATGGCGCCGAAGACGTTGCTGATGACGGTGACTCGTGGCGAGTGACGTGCGATCCTGTCACTGTGTTTGAACTAAAAACTGCTCTCGAGGGTGCGGGAATGAATGTAGTGTCAGCAGCAAGCACCATGGTGTCCTCGATGAGCGTTGCTGTCACCGATGCCGCTGATGCCAAAGCAATCTTGAAGATCATGGACGATCTTGAAGACAACGACGATGTTCAAGATGTGTATTCAAATTTCGATATTTCAGACGAACTATTAAACGAGGTTGCGCAATGACACTCAGTGTTGGAGATAAGGCCCCGCAGTTCACACTGCCAGGAACAGGTGGCAAGTCATACTCGCTGTCCGATTATTCAGGAAAGCCAGTGGTGTTGGTGTTTTACCCAGGTGACAACACGCCGGTGTGCACCAAGCAACTGTGTTCATACAACAATGAAATGAGCGCGTTCGATTCTGTTGGTGCTCAAGTTGTGGGCATCTCAGCGCAAGATGTCGCGAGCCATAATGAATTTTCTGGCAAGCACGGGTTTTCATTTCCACTTCTTGCCGATGTCGACAAAGAGGTGTCCAAGCAATACGGCATTCTCGGGCCTCTTGGATTGCCTCGTCGAAGCGTGTTCGTCATTGACGGTTCTGGGGTAGTCCGCTATGTGCACCGTGCCCTTGTAGGGCTTTCCTTCCGTCCAGTGGAGGAATTAGTGGCTGCAGTAGAAAAGGCCAAACTCGGCCAGTAGCCCCAACTAGGCTTGAACATATGTTCGCCTCGTCTTCTATCGTGGTGCTGGGTATAGACCCTGGCCTCACACGCTGTGGCTATGCGGCGTTGGCGCCGCGAGCAGGTGGCTCGATAGAGGTTATTTCGATGGGCGTCATGAGCTCGCCAAAGGAAGACTCCCTGCCGCGTCGCTTGGCGTTGTTGCAGTGCGATCTTGAAGCACTGATTGATGAAGTGAAGCCAACAGCAATCGCAGTGGAGCAAGTGTTTTTCCAAAACAATGTACGTACCGCAATGAGTGTTGGGCAGGCAAGTGGCCTGGTGCTAGCACTTGCTTACAAATTAGGAATTGATGTGGTGCAATACACGCCGAGTCAAGTGAAGAGTTCTGTTGCTGGATCCGGCACTGCAAATAAATTACAAGTGCAGAAGATGGTGCAGCGGCGTTTGGGGCTGAGTGTGTTGCCAACTCCTGCCGACGCTGCCGACGCCGCAGCTGTTGCGTTGTGTCATTTAGCGGTTTCACCACTAGCGAACAGCGTGAAGCGCGCGACTACAGGTGCGAAATCATGATTGGCTCGTTGCGAGGGGTTGTTGTTGAGCGCAATGCAGACTCAACTGTGCTCATAGAGGTAGGCGGAGTTGGTTACCTCGTGCATGTCACACCTCGCACGCTTGCCGAACTTGAGCCCACCTCGAATGCGTTCATGCACGTGTATCACCACATTCGCGAAGACGCACAAACGTTGTTCGGGTTTCTCGAAAAAGATGAGCGCGCAGCATTCGATACGTTAATCGCGACGCACGGAATTGGGCCCAGCATGGCCATGTCAATCTTGGCTACACATTCGCCTCGTGCGCTCATCGATATTGTTGCCACGAACGATCATGGTGCACTCACATTGGTTCCTGGTGTCGGCAAGAAAACTGCAGAGCGTTTGCTCATTGAATTGCGCGGAAAACTGCAGTTACCAGTGCTTGATGTCATGGCAGAAGGTAAATCAGGCGGCACTTCGGTCATGACCGATGTGCGCGAAGCACTCACCGGTCTTGGGTATTCAAGTGAAGAAATTCGTGATGTTCTGCGTGACCTATCGGCGACCGATTCGGCAGAGAGCGTGTTGCGTCAAGCCTTGAATGCGTTAGGAGTACGACGTGCGTGAAGAATTTGTAGACCCGCAGCATCGGGCAGAAGACCACATTGAACAAGCTGACGAAACCGGTTTACGGCCGAAGTCGTTAGATGAATTCGTAGGACAGCGCGAATTGAAAGAGCACCTCGGCATTGTGCTTGAAGCCGCGCGTCGTCGTGGCCAAGCAGCAGATCATATTTTGTTGGCTGGTCCTCCTGGCCTAGGCAAAACCACAATGGCGTCCATCGTCGCTTCAGAAATGAATGCGCACATTCACATCACATCTGGTCCTGCGTTAGAACGCGCAGGTGATCTTGCAGCGATCCTGACCAAACTTGAGCCCAATGACGTGTTGTTCATTGATGAAATTCATCGCTTATCGCGAACGGTAGAAGAAATTTTGTATCCGGCCATGGAAGACTTTCAGATCGACATTGTGGTTGGGAAAGGTCCTGCTGCATCGTCAATTCGCCTCACCCTTCCGCGATTTACATTGATTGGCGCCACGACTCGCACGGGAATGATTACAGGACCACTGCGAGATCGCTTCGGCCTCGTTGCCCGGCTTGACTACTACGACGATGAAGAATTGCAACGCATCGTTCGTCGCGCTGCCGGAATTTTAGATGTAACGATTGACGACCAAGGTGCCGCAGAAATTGCGCGTCGATCACGTGGCACGCCTCGCATCGCGAACAGACTGCTTCGTCGGGTTCGCGACTTTGCAGAGGTGCGCGGAAACGGGAAAGTCAACAAGGCTTCTGCGCGTGAGGCATTGTCGGTGTTCGGAGTGGACGACCTCGGCCTTGACAAAGTCGACAGGGCAGTGCTTGGCGCAATATGCAATCAGTTCAATGGTGGACCAGTGGGGCTGTCTACGCTTGCTATCAGCGTCAGCGAACAAACGGAAACCATCGAAGATGTGTATGAGCCGTTTCTTATTCAGCAGGGTCTCATTGCGCGCACTCCACGTGGTCGGGTGGCGATGCCTTCGGCTTGGATGCATTTGGGTCTTGTTGCACCAGCGCAAGATCCGCACCTATTTACCTAACTAACCTGCGTTTCCAGTTGTAGGTTGCAGATCTTGGATATTTCGCATATTGACTATGAACTGCCTGAAGAGCTCATTGCTCAAACGCCAATAGAGCCACGCGATGCTGCGCGTTTGTTAGTTGTTGCGTCAGATGAGTTTCAGCATCGACATGTCAGCGACATCGTCGAGTACCTGCGCGCAGGAGATGTGTTGGTTGTCAATCACACGCGTGTGTTGCCGGCAAGGTTGAAGTTGAAGCGTCGCACGGGTGGAGCCGTGGAGGTGCTGCTACTCGAAGAACGAAATTCAGATCAGATGGAGTGGGAAGCACTCGTGCGACCAGGAGGAAAACTTCCAATCGGTGAGGAACTGCTGGATAACTCTGGCGATGTCATGTTGCGAATTGGGGAACGCACGAAAGCTGGCGACACGTTCTTCGTGCAGTTTGTTGCGCACACGCATGAAGAGGCAATGCAAAAAATAATGGACACAGGAGAGATGCCGTTGCCTCCGTACATCACCGTTGCACTAGCCGATCAAAGTCGCTACCAAACGGTGTTTGCACATGATCAGAAATCCTCTGCTGCACCCACTGCAGGATTGCATTTCACTCCCGAATTGCTCACACGAATTCGTGAGGCTGGTGTAGAAATTCGTGAAGTCGAGCTTGTGGTGGGGCTCGACACGTTTAAACCCATTTCAGTAGAGAATCCACTTGATCACGTGATCCACACCGAGGCATACCGCGTACCAGCAGACACGTTGGATGCCTGTATTCGCGCGCGAGAAAATGGTGGGCGAGTCATTGCCGTTGGCACCACTGCAACTCGTGCGTTAGAGAGTGCAGCAACGTTTGGGCAGTTGCAAGGGCGCACGAATTTGTTCATCACACCTGGATATCAATGGAAGCTCGTAGACATGATGATGACCAACTTCCATATGCCACGGACCACGCTTCTGCTGATGGTGGAGTCGTTCATTGGCATGAAGTGGCGTGCAATGTATTCCGAGGCGATTGAAATGCGGTATCGAATGTTGTCGTTTGGTGATGCGATGCTGCTGTACCGTGGAACAAATGTTTCCAGTTGAATTCACGGAGATCGCCCGCGATGGTGGTGCGCGTGCAGGAATTGCAGCGACGCACAGAGGAACTTATTCCACACCGTGCTTCATGCCGGTTGGTACTCGCGGAGCAATTAAATACCTCAGCGCATCGGACTACGAACAACTTGGGGCACAGATTGTGTTGGGTAACACCTATCACCTCATGTTGCGCCCAGGTGCAGAAACTGTTGCTCACTTCGGCGGATTAGGTGCGTTCGCAGGATGGAATGGGCTCACACTTACCGACTCTGGTGGCTTCCAAGTATTTTCGTTAGATCCCGATGTCGACGACGATGGCGTCACGTTTAAATCAACTTACGACGGTTCAAAGCACAGGTTCACTCCAGAGTCAGCGGTGCATACGCAACAACTGCTCGGCGCAGACATTCAGATGGTGCTTGATGTATGCCCGCCGCTTCCTTCTGCTCCGCAAGTTGTCCGTACCGCGCTTGAACGCACATCGATGTGGGCAGAGCGCGCACGAGGTTCGCATACGCGAGAAGATCAATCGCTATTTGGAATTGTTCAAGGCGGAATCGATGCAAAAATGCGAACGGAAAGTGCTCAGCGCACGGCTGCACTGAACTTTGATGGTTATGGAATTGGCGGATTGTCGGTCGGCGAAACTCGTGACGAAATGATTCCCGCGCTCGCAGCTGCTGTGGCGCACTTGCCGGTCAATCGACCTCGCTATTTGATGGGCGTTGGCGACCCTGCATCACTTGTTGAAGCGGTGAACCTTGGCGTGGATCAATTCGACTGTGTATTGCAAACACGCCTCGGTCGTCATGGAACTGCACTTACATCGACAGGCCGCGTCAATTTAAAGCGTGCAGAGTTTGTGTTAAGTGACGAACCGATCGATGCTCAGTGTGCGTGCATGGTGTGTCGACGACATTCGCGTGGCTATATCCGCCACCTCTTTCAAGTAGGAGAGCCAACTGCGTCGCGCCTGGTTTCGCTGCACAATGTGGCATGGACGATCGAGCTCATGAATCAGATGCGGAGGGCGATAGTTGATGGCTCGTTTAGCTCGCTTCGCGCGGAAATACTTACGGTGTGGGGCAATGCGATGGGGTCAGCGGCCTCGTAGCGTTGGGTTCGGCGAGTAGAGTAAATCCCTATGTTCCATGTCATTTCAGTCTTCGCAGCTACTAGTTCCCCATCAAGTTCGCCGCTCAGTTTTTTACCGATCGTCGCCATTTTTGGAGCGATGTACTTCGTGTTAATCCGCCCCCAGCGCAAGCGTGCGAAGGAACAAAAGGATCTTCAGGGTGCTCTCGCCGAGGGAGATCACGTGCTCTTGAATTCAGGCATTTACGGATACATCTCGCAAATTGAAGATGACAAGCCGTACATCTGGTTCGAAGCCAACACCGGCGTCGAGTTTCGGATCAATCGTTCGGCTGTAGCTGGAAAGACGCCAGATCCTGCCAACCCATCTGCCGAGCAGAAGTAGTAGCGCAAGCGCATGGTTCGTCGTCTTGTAATTTCACTCGTCGGGGTAGTGGTCGTTGTATTCGGTTTGCTTGTGGGCAACCTTGTTGCTGGCAACGTTCCATCACTTGGACTTGATCTACAAGGTGGCGCATCGGTAACTCTGCAGCCAGAGGGAACTTATGACGCAAAGGCACTCGATGTTGCGCTCACGATCATTCGTGCGCGAGTTGACTCAATTGGTGTATCTGAGCCAGAAATCATTCGTCAAGGTGACACCGTTGTTGTCAACCTTCCAGGTGTAGAAGACCAGCAACGAGCTCTCGACATCATTGGTAAGCAAGGACAAGTATTGCTTCGTCCCGTGTTACAGGTTGGAACGCTCAATACTGGCGCTGAAACGACATTGCCTGGAGCAACCACACTCCCTAGTAGTGCAACGACTGTGGTCAATTCAACGCTGCCTGCATCGAGTGGTCCAGGAAGTTCACGTCATGTTGTGGCAACTTCGGTTCCGCCAACAACAGTTTCACCATCAACGATTGCCGCTACACCAAGTTCAACTCCCTCGCTGGCCGAAATAATGGCAAGTCAAGATGCGAACGACCCAAATGCAACTGTGGTGCTGCTCGGCAAGAACAACGATGTATTTTCAGCTGGTCCTGCCGGGGCATCTGGTTTGGTATTCAGTAACAATGCAACTGCAGAAGTAAACAATGGTGCGTGGAGCGTTGTAGTTGGTCTATTAAAAGGCTCAGCTGGCGAAGATGTATGGAATGCGTTATCGACTCGTTGCTTTAATAAAGACGCAACATGTCCAACTGGACAAATCGCTATTGCGCTCGACGGCACTGTTATTTCGGCCCCAGTCGTGCAGCAGGCAGTGTTCACCGGTGGCAATGTGCAAATTTCTGGAAGCTTTACTGAAGCGGAAGCACGTGACTTGGCAAAGATCCTTGAGTTCGGTGCTGTTCCAGTGAAGTTTTCAATCGCGACAGTGCAAACTGTGTCGCCAACATTGGGTAAGGATTCGCTGCGAGCCGCAATCATCTCTGGTTTAGTTGGCGTGTTGTTGGTCATGCTGTTTTTCTTCTTCTACTACCGACTTTTGACGCTGGTGGTAGTGAGCGGACTCACCATTTCGGGTGCGTTCCTGTGGAGCATCATCGCGTATCTATCGAAAACAAACGGCCTTGCCCTGACGCTTTCTGGTGTTGCAGGAATCATTGTGTCTATTGGTGTCACTGTCGACTCTTATGTGGTGTTCTTTGAGCGTTTGAAGGATGAATTGGTTAGCGGTAAAACCATGCGTGGGGCAGCGCAACGCAGCTTCGCATCTGCATGGCGCACCATTTTGGCTGCAGACACCGTGTCGTTTATCGGTGCAATCATTCTGTGGAAACTCACGGTTGGTTCTGTGCGCGGGTTTGCATTCTTCCTTGGTCTGTCAACGCTTTCAGACGTGTTCGTCGCGTACCTATTTACTCGGCCAGCAATTCTGTTACTTGCACGATCGAAGTTCATGGCAGGTCGCAACGTACTTGGCGTAGTGGTAGCAAAGGAGGTGACGGCATGAGCGGAAGTCTTGGTCGTCTCTATCGCGGAGAAACTACATTCAATTTCTTCGGACGCAGATGGTGGGGCTTTGGTATTTCCATAGCACTCATGGTCATTACTGTGCTTTCGCTGTCCACACGTTCACTTAACTTGGGAATGGACTTCGAAGGTGGAGTTGCCTGGGAAGTTCCAGCGAAGTCGCTCACGATCAACGACGTAAAAAGTATTTTGGATGCCAATGGCGTGTCGTCCAAGGACGCAAAAATTCAAGTACTGAATGGCTCTGATGGAAATCGCATTCGCGCTCAAGTTGGCTCAGAATCTGAATCGGTGAAGACTGCCGTGCAGAATGCACTTGCCGAAAAGGCTGGTGTCACTGCAAACGACGTGAGCGTTTCGCTGGTGAGTTCGTCGTGGGGGCGCAGTATTACTGAAAAGGCCGTGCGAGCGCTTCTGGTGTTCTTCCTGGTGGTGTCGCTGTATATCGCTTGGCGTTTTGAATGGAAAATGGCTGTGTCAGCGATTGCGGCAATGGCGCACGACGTGCTTATTAGCGTTGGCGTGTATTCGGTGCTCGGTCTTTCAGTTACCCCGGCGACAGTTATTGCGTTCCTCACCATTTTGGGATTCTCGCTGTATGACACCATCGTGGTGTTCGACAAGGTGCACGACAACACGAAACGTTTCTCGGCGTCGCGGGTTTCTTATGGCGACATCACCAATATTTCGATGAACCAAGTGCTCATGCGTTCAATTAACACTTCATTAGCCGCTGTGCTCCCTGTTCTTTCGTTGCTCATCCTTGGATCTTGGATTCTTGGAGCAGTTGCATTGCAAGAGTTTGCCTTGGCGCTGTTGGTTGGTTTGATGCTTGGTGCATATTCATCTATCTATATCGCAACTCCGTTGCTCGGAATTTTGAAGACACGCGAAGCGAAGTACAGACCAATGGCCAACGAACTGCATCTCGGTGAAGACATGGCACGTATTGCTGGTTCGGGTAAAAAACCAAATCGCGTGGTGTCAGCAGATAACTCTGATGCAAGCAATGAAGAGATCATCACTCGCGAGGTCGCTTCAGCAGCGGCCGCACTGAGTCATCCACCACGGCCGCGCAAAAAACAACGCAGATAAGGATCGCTCCTCATGAGCACGACGTCGCGAGTTCTTCCATGGAGAAGAAATCAGTCTGCGGTCGTCGAAGATCTCGTTCCGCTGTTAGCCGCATACAAGCGTCGTAATCCGAAGGGGAGCGTTTCTCTCATCAACGCCGCCTACGAAATGGCGAGCGCCGCGCATAGCCATCAATCGCGCATGAGCGGAGAGTTGTACATCAGCCACCCAATTGCTGTTGCACGGATAGTCGCTGAAATTGGTTTAGACGAGGTTTCGCTTATTGCTGCGTTGCTGCACGACGCTGTAGAAGATACTGAAATTACTCTTGCAGACGTTGAAGCTCGTTTTGGAGCGGAAGTTGCGGGGATCGTTGACGGCCTTACGAAACTGGAGCGCTTGCAATTTGATTCGCGCGAAGCGCAACAGGCTGCAACCATGCGCAAAATGCTTGTGGCAATGGCTAAAGACATGCGCGTGCTGATCATCAAACTGTCAGATCGCATGCACAACATGCGCACCATTGCTTCGGCTCCAGTAGATAAGCAACGTCGAGTCGCTCAGGAGACACTCGACATTTATGCTCCGCTTGCACATCGATTGGGAATGCAGGAAATGAAACAGCAATTGGAGGACCTGTCGTTTGCTGCATTGTTTCCGAAGCGGTACGCCGAACTTGACTACCTAGTTTCCATTCGTGCACCCGAGCGCGATATCTATTTGGCAAAGGCGTTAGGGCAGGTGAACACGTGGCTTTCTGCTGTGAACATCAACGCAGAGCTCACTGCACGCGGTAAACACTTGTGGAGTCTCTACGAAAAGATGGTGCAAAAGGGCAGAGACTTCGACGAGATCTTTGACCTTATGGCAATTCGCATCGTCGTTGATTCGGTGAAAGATTGCTACGGAGCGTTAGGCGCAATTCACGGCAAATGGAAACCAGTCGTTGGTCGGTTCAAGGACTACATCGCAATGCCGAAGTTCAACTTGTATCAATCGCTGCACACCACAGTCATAGGTCCTGGTGGAAAGCCAATTGAAGTTCAAATTCGTTCACGCGATATGCACCAACGCGCTGAATGGGGTGTTGCGTCGCATTGGTCGTACAAAGACGGCGTGGCGAGCACCGATATTGACTGGCTCAATCGCATCATCGATTGGCAAGACGAGGTGTCGGATCCGCGTCAATTCCTAGAGAGCCTGAAGACCGACCTCGAACAAGATGAGTTGTTCGTCTTCACACCGAAGGGTCGAGTGATTGCACTTCCACTTGATGCGACACCAATTGATTTTGCGTACGGCGTGCACACCGAGGTTGGGCACACGTGCATCGGTGCCCGCGTCAATGGTCGGCTTGTTGCGTTGGACTCACGTCTGAATTCTGGTGACACCTGTGAAATTCTGACGTCAACCGCCGAAGATGCAACGCCCTCGGAAGAATGGGCGAATTTTGTTGTGTCGCCAAAGGCCAAAAGCAAAATTAAACAGTGGTTCTCGCGTGAGCGCATGGAAGACCTGGTGGAAACTGGTCGCGACGACCTTGTGGAGCACATGCGCAAACATGGTTTACCTGTGCAGCGAGTGTTGACATCTGAAGTATTTGCACAAGAGCGTGAAGCAATGAATTACGCAGATGATGCGACGTTGTTCCGAGCTATCGGTGAAGGCCATGTTTCGGCAGAATCGCTGGCTGGTCGAATCAGTCGCTTGATGCGCGACGGTGGATTCGGAGAGCAGCTTTCTGTTGCCATGCGGCTCGATGCCGGGCAAACCACAGAGCAGATCTCCGGCGTTCATGTAGAAGGCATGTCGGGCGCCATTGTGCGGCTGTCGAAGTGCTGTACACCAGTGCCGGGTGACGAAATTATCGGTTTCCTCACCACCGATCTCGTGGTCAACGTTCATCGCGCTGATTGCTCAAATGCAATTACGGCTGCGAGTCAAAACTTGGGTCGAATGGTGGATGTCGAGTGGGCGGGAAGCGTTCACAATGCAACATATGTTGCAGCCGTTGAGGTCGTGGCCATTGATCGATCACGCCTCTTGCGCGACGTGGCAAATGCGTTGAGCGATGAGCACGTCAACATCGTTTCTTGCACGACAAACACGGGGGCAGATCGAGTGGCTCGCATGCGTTTTGAATTCGAATTTGCCGACCCAAGTCATCTGCAGTCGGTGCTCCGCACGATAAAACGCATCGATTCGGAGTACGACGCATACCGTGTCATGGCAGGGGATCATCCAGCGTCTAATGTTTCCGCGTGAGTTCGTTTTCTACTAGCCCCGGAACACGGGACATTCTGACTCCCGATGCTGCTCGGTGGCGCAAATTTCAAGATGTATTTGCAGGAGTAGTGGAAGAAGCCGGGTACGGACTGATCATCCCGCCAATGTTTGAAGACCTCGGTGTGTTTTTGCGGCTAGGTGAGGCAACCGACGTGGTCACCAAAGAAATGTATGACTTCGAAGACAAGGGTGGTCGCAGAGTGGCATTGCGACCCGAGCAGACAGCCAGTGTGTGCCGCGCTTTCGTTCAGCACCGACCTACAACTCCTTGGAAGGTGTGGTATGCGGGTCCAAACTTTCGTTACGAAAAGCCCCAGCAAGGTCGATATCGACAGTTCGACCAAGTTGGAATCGAAGTGCTTGGGGTAGAAGATCCGTATCTCGACGCGGAAGTCATTGCGCTAGCGGCACAGTTTTACGACCGTCTCGGACTGAAGGACGTGCAACTGTCGGTGAACTCACTCGGAGACGCGGGTGATCGCGAGCGATTTACTGAAGTTCTGCGCCAATACTTCGAGTCACATCTTTCGGAATTGTCTGAAGACTCACAAGTGACTCTGACGAAGAATCCGCTACGCGTGTTGGATTCAAAGCGACGCGAAGACCAAACGATTATTGCGAATGCTCCTCGTATTCGCGATTATCTCAGCCCAACTGCTGGCGAGCACTTTGCTGCGGTACTTGCTGCATTGGACGCACAAAATATTAAATATGTCATCGACGATCGTTTGGTGCGCGGCCTCGACTATTACCGCCGCACCACATTCGAATTTGTGAGTACCGCATTGCAGGCTGCACACACCGCTATTGGTGGCGGTGGACGATACGACGGACTTGTAGAAGAACTTGGCGGACCAGCGACTGCTGGTATTGGCTTCGCCCTCGGGCTTGACCGAACATTGTTGGCATGCGATGCAGAAAACGTGTTTCCCGCACCAAACACCGATGTGTTCGCGTTCGTAGTTGACACAACTGGTGGTCACGAGGCTGCGCTGGTGTGCAATCAGTTGAGGACGGCGCGCATTGGCGCGGATCGAGCATTTGACAACCGCAGTATGAAGGCACAAATGAAAGCCGCCGATCGCAGCGGTGCACGGGTTGCCGTCATCATTGGGTCGAATGAATTGGAAGCCGGGCAGGCCGTCATTCGGCCGATGAATTCGGGCGAGCAATACAGCGTGAATCGTGCTGATCTGCTTGCTGCAATTCAAAATGAGGTCAGCAAATTTCAATCTGCAAACTAGGCTGAAAGCCTCATGTCGTCTCCATTGCAGCCTTTAGGCGAATCAACTTCACTTCGAACCCAGCTTTGTGGCGGCCTGCGTGCCGAGCACATTGGCAACGTAGTCACCGTATGTGGCTGGATCGCACGCCGTCGCGAGCACGGCGAGCATCTCGCCTTCCTTGACGTTCGTGACTACAGCGGAGTAATCCAGTGCGTGGTGGACAACGAAACTGACGTCCGTTCCGAGTGGGTCGTGCAAATTACCGGTCGAGTGCAAGCTCGTCCTGAGGGAACGGTGAACACGAACTTGGCAACGGGTGAAGTAGAACTCACCGACTGCAAAGTAGTGGTACTGAACTCGGCTGAAGCGCCGCCTTTCCCCATTGATGCGCGTGCAGACGATGTCGATGAAAATGTTCGACTGAAGTACCGCTATCTCGACATTCGCCGCGAGCGCATGCAGCGCAACTTGCGAATTCGTGCCAAAGTCAACTCCGCTATTCGCCGCGCCATGGAGTCGCAGAGTTTTGTTGAGGTAGAAACTCCGTTCCTGATGCCAAGCACTCCTGAAGGTGCTCGCGAATTCTTGGTTCCTTCCCGCAAAGAGCCTGGTTCGTTCTATGCGTTGCCTCAGTCGCCGCAATTGTGGAAGCAATTGCTCATGGTCGCCGGCATCGATCGCTATTACCAAATTGCTCGTTGCCTCCGCGATGAAGACTTGCGCGCCGATCGCCAATACGAATTCATGCAGCTCGACGCTGAAATGAGCTTCGTCACCAAAGACGATGTGCTTGGCGCAATCAGCGAAGCCGTAATGGCTGCAGCGGAAGCAGTGTTGGGCGAACGTCCACCGCAGATCGAACAAATCACGTGGCTCGATGCGATGAATCGCTTCGGCCTTGATAAACCCGACATGCGCTTTGGTATGGAACTCATCGAACTCACCAGCGTGTTTGCTGGCACCGAGTTCAAAGCATTCGCACAAGTCGAATCCATTAAGGGCATTCGCGTAGATGGCGCAACGTATCCAGAAGCTGCTGCGTATGGCAGAAGCAAACTGGACGCACTGACCGATCGCGCAAAGCAAATTGGCGCGAAGGGTTTGGTGTGGATGAAGGTGGGTGAGGGCCTTGCGCTTGATTCACCGGTTGCCAAATTCTTGTCAGATGCCGAGCGTGCCGCACTTGTTGCTGCAATGGGAGCCAAAACGGGGGACCTGTTGCTCTTGGTCGCAGACACATGGTCAACGACGTGCGATGTACTTGGCACGCTGCGCAACGACATTGGTCGTCCTCCTGTGCATGAAGGCCCGTATCGCTACGTGTGGGTAATTGACTTCCCACTATTCGTTGGAATCAATGCCACGACGGGAAAACCACAACCTGGACACCACCCGTTCTGTCAACCACACCCAGAAGACATTGAGCGACTCGAATCAGACCCGATGTCGGTTCGTGCACTCGCGTACGACTTGGTACTCAACGGTTGGGAATTGGGTTCGGGCTCGATTCGAATTCACGAACCAGAAATGCAGCGACGCGTATTCCGCCAACTCGGAATTTCAGATGAAGATGCAGATCGTCGTTTCGGGTTCTTCTTGCAACCGTTTAAGTACGGCGCGCCACCGCACGGTGGTTTTGCATTTGGCACCGACCGCCTTGTTGCGATTCTTGCCGGTGAAGAAAACATTCGTGAAGTCATTGCATTCCCGAAGACACAATCTGGTAGCGATCCGATGACGAATGCGCCAACACCTGTGAGCCCAGCCCAACTCAATGAGCTGGGCATTCGACTGCTTCCACCGCCGGCGAAGAGTTAGTGTCACATTCGGTGGGAAACGCCGAAGATCTTTTTACCTCAGCGGTTAACGAGCGCTTGCGCGGTCAAGCGCCTCTTGCCGCGCGGCTACGTCCTAAGAGCCTCGATGAAATTGTTGGACAGCAACATTTGGTTGCGGCAGGCGCTCCACTTCGCAAGCTCATTGAAGCCGATCGATTGTCTTCGGTCATTTTGTGGGGTCCACCGGGAACAGGCAAGACCACGCTTGCTGAAGTTGTTGCGCTTACGACCAATCGTGCATTCGAACGTCTATCCGCGGTTACATCTGGAGTTAAAGACGTTCGCGAAGCAATAGAGCGCGCAACCGATCGACTTGGACAACACGGTCGATCAACCATTGTGTTCGTCGATGAGATTCACCGATTCTCTACATCGCAACAAGATGCACTGTTGCCTTCTGTTGAAAGTGGAATCATCACGCTCATTGGAGCAACGACTGAGAATCCCTATTTCGAGGTGAATGCTCCATTGCGAAGTCGTAGCACGTTGTTTCGTCTTGAACCGTTGCAAACCGAAGATATTCGAGTGTTGCTTACGCGCGGTCTAGAAGCAGAAGGCATGAGCGCAACCGATGAAGCAATTACCAAACTCATGCAACTTTCTGGTGGCGATGGCCGACAGAGTTTGACGGCATTAGAAGTTGCGTGCGCACTTGCACGCCCATTGATGGTGACACTCGATCATGTGGAAGCAGCACTTGGTGTGAGTTCGCTTCGCTACGGGCGTGATGATCACTATGACGTGGTGTCGGCGTTCATTAAAAGCATGCGCGGAAGCGATGTTGATGCTTCGGTGTTTTGGCTTGCACGAATGCTTGAAGCGGGAGATGATCCGCGGTTCATTGCTCGTCGAATGATTATTTTTGCCTCCGAAGATATTGGTGTTGCAGATTCCCAAGCTTTGGTCATCGCGGTTGCGGCGGCGCAAGCGGTAGACCATGTTGGTTTGCCAGAAGCGCAGCTCAACCTGTCGCAATGCGCCATTTATCTTGCGCGCGCGCCAAAGAGCAATAGCTCGGCACAAGCCATTTGGAATGCCAGGTCCGATATTCGCAACGGCGTAGATGTCGAAGTCCCCGCACACTTGCGGGATGCTCACTATTCAGGCGCGCAAGAAATTGGCCATGGAGTGGGGTACCAATCGCCTCATAATGCCCAATTGCATGACGAAAAGGTGGAACAGGACTATTTACCTGCGCAAACTACAGGGCGGGCTGTTCCACAGATTCCGTACTACCGGCCGTCAAACAACGACCGGTAGGGCAAAGCCCATTGGTGTTGGAGGGTAAGAACAATGATGAAGCGACTGTTTTGGTTTGTGCTCGGCGCATTCGCCGGCGTATTTGGTGTTCGCTATGCAAAGAATAAGGCACGTGCAGCGGCAGAACAATTGACCCCTGGTCAGATTGCTGCCGATGTGTTTGAAGGTGCGGTGAAACTGGCGCAACAGGGCATGGAAATCGTACGTAATTTACGTAAGGACGAAGAAGTCATTCATTTCGAGTCCGAATCGGTGACGGTCACACAAAATCAGAATTAGTCGGTTCGTGCTGCCGAACTAGACTGTTGCTAAATGTCTACTCCGAGTCGCCCAATTTCCTCTGCAAACGATTTGCGAGAGTCGTTCTCTGGTTACTTTGCCGACAAAGGACACACGCGGGTTAAGTCAGCAAGTCTTATCCCGCACGACCCAACTGTATTGTTCACCGTTGCAGGGATGGTTCCGTTTAAACCGTATTTTGTCGGCGACGAACAAGCTCCATATAGCCGCGCAGTCACGGTGCAAAAGTGTGCGCGCGCAGGTGGCAAACATAACGACCTAGACGATGTTGGCCGCACGAAGCGCCACCTGGTGTTCTTCGAGATGATGGGCAACTTCTCGTTCGGCGACTATTTCAAGAGCGACGCCATTCCATGGTCGTGGGAGCTCGTAACGGAAGTATTTGGTTTTGATGGCGATCGACTGTGGATCACCGTTCATGAAAGCGATGACGAGGCAGAAGCAATTTGGCACGAGCAAGTAGGCGTGCCTATGGATCGCATCCAGCGACTTGGCGACAAGGACAACTTCTGGCAAATGGGTGAGACGGGTCCTTGCGGTCCGTGTTCAGAAATCCATATCGATCGTGGGCCATCCTTTGGACCAGAAGGCGGACCGCTGAACGATCCACAAGGCGATCGCTTTCTTGAGTTTTGGAACTTGGTGTTCATGCAGTTCAACCAAGCAAAGGACGGAACGCGAACACCGTTGCCAAAACCATCGATCGATACCGGTGCAGGTCTTGAGCGAATTCTTGCGTTGATGCAAGGAACGGACTCTGTTTGGGAAACCGATGTGCTGTTTCCGCTCATCGAGCAGGGACAGTCATTAACCAGTCGTAAATATCAAATTGGTAATTACGAAGATCGTGACAGTTTCAGTTTGCGCGTACTTGCTGAACACGCTCGCTCTGCAACGATGCTCATTAACGATGGTGTGTTTCCGTCAAATGAGAACCGCGGATATGTGTTGCGACGAATTATCCGTCGCGCCGTTCGCCACGCGTACTTGTTAGGTACCGAAAAGCTGGTTATGCCAAAGCTGTCAGAGACCGCAATCGACATCATGTCGGCTGCCTATCCAGATCTCCTTGGCAACAAGGACTTCATCCTTGGTGTAATGACGAAAGAAGAAGAGCGCTTCCGTCAAACCCTTAAGACTGGTCTCACCATTTTGGAAGACGAACTGTCCAGCGGATCACAAGAACTTGCTGGTCCTTCAGCGTTCTTGTTGCATGACACCTATGGCTTCCCGCTCGAACTCACTCAAGAAATTGCTGGCGAGCGAAACGTTCGCGTTGATGTTGCAGGCTTTGAGCAAGAGATGGGCGCACAACGCGACCGCGCAAAGAGCGCTCGCAAAGGTGCAAAAGTAGGCGAGGCCACCATCGAGGCGTATCGAAACGTGATGGAAACTCATGGCATCACCGAATTTGTTGGGTATGAAGAAACTACGTGCGAAGCAAATGTGCTTGCCGTTATTCCTGTTCAAGATGGCGAACAAGAAGATGTTGATGTGTTCCTTGATGTCACTCCGTTCTATGCCGAAAGTGGCGGCCAGGTGGGCGACGTGGGTACCATCACCACATCTACTGGTGAAATTGAAGTGCTCGACACCATGTTCGCCCTTCCGGGACTGCGCAAGCACATTGGCAAGATCGTTCGCGGCTCTGTTACGGAAGGCCAAAGCGCTCGTGTCGCTATCAATGTTGCAGACCGTGATGCAACGCGTCGCAATCACACAGCAACGCACATTTTGCATTGGGCACTGCGCGAAGTACTGGGCGAGCACGTGAAGCAAGCCGGCTCATTGGTTTCCCCAGAGCGCTTGCGCTTTGACTTCAGCCACTATGCAGCAGTGAGTGCCGAAGAAATTGAACGCATTGAGCGTTTGGCGAACGAGCAAGTGTTTGCTAACTCGGCAACAAAGAACTACGAGACTTCGAAAGACGAAGCTACAGCTGCCGGAGCAATTGCATTCTTTGGCGATAAGTACGGAGACCTCGTGCGTGTTCTGGAAGCAGGAAAGACTTTCGAGTTGTGCGGAGGAACGCACGTGAAAGCAACTGGCGACATTGGAATTATCAAAGTTGTTTCTGAATCATCTATTGGTTCCAACTTACGTCGTATCGAAGCGGTGACAGGCGAGAACACCTTTAACTACTTGCTCGAGACCACACGTACCTTGTCCAATGCAGCCGAACTTCTCGGCACACAACCGAGCGACATCATGTCTACGGTGCAGCGCAAGCTAGATGAAGTGAAATCGTTGTCAGATGAAATTAAACAACTGCGGTCTGCACAGGCCAGGTCGCGCGCTGGAGAATTAGTTGCTCAGGCTGATCATGGTCACGTCGTTGCGCGCATAGATGGCATTTCGCCAAACGATTTGCGTGAACTCGCTCTTGCAATTCGTCAAAGCCCAACTATCCAAGCCGTTGTTCTTGGTGGCGTTACCGATACTGGTGGTGTTGCTCTGGTTGCGGCTGTTGGTAACGGTCTTGACGTTGCTGCTGGAGAACTCATTAAAGATGCCGCGAAAGCCGTAGGCGGTGGTGGTGGTGGCAAGGGTGATATCGCAACTGCCGGTGGCAAGAATCCGGCTGCTCTCGATGAAGCGCTGAATATGGCACGTGCGGCCTTGGGCAGGGTGTCTGGTTCATAACGTGCGTGCACTCGGGATTGATCTCGGGAGTAAACGGATTGGTGTTGCAACAAGCGATCGAAGCGGAACCATTGCGACTCCGCTGACTGTGCTGCAGCGACAAGGGTCGCGTGAAGCCGACTATCGCGCAATTGCCGATTTGGTTGCTGAGTACGAAATTGAATGCGTTGTTGTTGGTCTTCCGTTGCATATGAACGGAACACATGGTGACGCGGCGAAGTCTGCCGTCGCCGAAGTGCAGCAGTTGACTAGCGTATTGAGTGTGCCTGTTCTCACCTATGACGAACGTCGTACAACAGTGACCGCGGACCAAGTATTGATGCAGCAGAACATGAACGCCCAAGAGCGTCGCAAGGTGATTGACAAAGTTGCCGCAGCGGTCATGTTGCAGTCGTGGCTAGATGGCAGAAAGATGACGGAAGCACCAACTCGTGATTGATCCACTGATCAAGATTCGTAAAACAGAGGATCAGCCTGCCGAAAACTGGTACGACGATCCGTGGGACAGTCCGGATGCCCTGCGTCGATCAGAACAATTAGAAATTGACGAGCTGCCGAATGATTTTCGAGGTTTATCGCGCCCGTTCCAAATTGTTGCTGCAGCAGTTGCGGTGGTCACTTTGTTCATGGGTGCTATTGGCATGTGGTACGTGCATCAAGTCAATCCTTCGGGGAAAGGTGATCCGCAGTCGTTCACCGTTGTCGAAGGAGACTCGATTTCTTCGGTGGGTCAACGTCTTGAGAAGAGCGGGTTCATTACAAGTGCGAGCGTGTTCACGTGGTACGTGTCGCGCAAAGGCGGCATTGAATTGATACCCGGTTATTACACGATCTCACCCAAGGATCACATGGGCAACATTATGGCGATTTTGAAAACTCCGCCTTCAGCGACCTATCAGAAGGTCACGTTTCCCGAGGGTTACACCATTGCGCAAATGGGTTCGCGCTTGGCAGAAAAAACTCTCCGGTTAAATGCGGATCAATTTGTTGCAATGGCCAACGATCCTTCGGTCGAGGCTCCTTATCGTCCAGCGGGACAAACTTCCTTAGAAGGTTTGCTCTTTCCCGACACCTATCAAATTTCTGGTGATCAAAATGAACTGCAAGTAGTGCAACAACTAGCCAAACAGATGGTCAGAGTTGCATCGCAGGAGGGGATTGACGACTCGCAAGCAAAAGTTGGTCTTACGCCGTACAAGGTGCTGATTGTCGCATCAATGATCGAGCGAGAAGCAAAAGTGGATGCGGATCGCGCCAAGATCGCCCGAGTTATCTATAACCGCCTTGAAATTAAAATGCCATTACAGATCGATGCGACATTGTTGTACAACGCTGTTGCTGGCGCAGATTTTGCAACTTTGAAAGCCACGGATACTCCGTACAACACCTACATCAACAAAGGCCTACCGCCAACTCCAATTGCTAATCCTGGGCGTGCATCAATTATTGCTGCGTTAAACCCTGCGCCGAACCCTGCTGGCACCGATCCGATGTGCGCAAATGTGCCAAAGCCATGTCGCTACTTGTATTACGTATTATCTGATAAAGAGGGTGGGCATGCTTTTGCCGTCACCCTCGCGCAACATGAAGCAAATGTTGCAGCAGCTCGTCAAGCCGGATTGCTGCCGTGAAACTCAAGACCATTGCAGCAGTACTCGGATCTCCGGTGACGCAAAGTCTTTCTCCAGCAATTCATAATGCGGCATTTGCGCATATGTCGAAGCCATGGCGATATGTCGCTATTGATGTGGATGCGGAGTACTTCGAAGAAGAGGTATTCGCTGCCCGAGATGCTGGCATGTTGGGGCTCAGTATCACGATGCCGCACAAAGATGCCGCGTTCTCTCTCGTCCAACATCGAGATGAGATTGCGCAGCGTTCAGGGTCTGTGAACACCATTATTTTTGACGACAGTGGTGTTCTGCGAGGAGCGAACACCGATGGCGATGGTTGTTGCGATGCACTTGTGCGTGCTGGTGCAACTATTGAGGGAAGTCGTGCAGTGGTAGTTGGTGCGGGAGGCACGGCTAGAGCCATCGTCGCCGCGCTGGGCATGCGCGGTGCCACGGACATTGTTGTTATGAATCGCACACAGTCGCGAGCACAGGAAGCAAGTGAGTGTGCAGATGTTGCGCGCGTAGGAACTGAAGTTGATATTGCTCGTGCAACGTTGCTCATCAATGCCACGTCTGTAGGAATGGGAACACAGGATTCGCCAGTGCAGGCGTCAGCTCTTCATAATTCGCTGACGGTACTGGATGCGGTGTATCACCCATTAGAAACTGCACTCATCACCCATGCTCGAGCCGCAGGTGCACAAACTGTGGATGGACTATGGATGTTGATTAGCCAAGCAGTACGCCAAGAAGAACTGTGGTGTGGCGTGAGTCCAGACCCGCAAGTGATGCGTGATGCAGCGCAACATACCCTTGCGCTACGCAACGCGTAATTGTCCCGATTCCCGAGGTGGTGCAGGGGTAGCCTGTAGGGCATGTTGCGTTATCTCACCGCTGGAGAAAGCCACGGCCAGGCGTTGGTCGTCATTGTTGAAGGGCTTCCTGCCGGATTGAAAGTAACTGCAGAAGACATTCAGGCAGAGCTTGGTCGCCGGCGCCTGGGTTATGGGCGAGGGCCGCGACAACGATTTGAGCAGGACGAAATTGTGCTCGTGGGTGGAATCCGTCATGGGCGCACATTGGGGTCGCCAGTTGCCATCGAAATCAAGAACTCTGAATGGTTTCGTAGCGATGTTTGGCATGAAGAAATGTCGCCTGCTCCCGGATCGACGAAGAAGCCGCTCACCCAGCCGCGACCGGGTCACGCCGATTTAACGGGAATGCAGAAATACGGGTTCACCGATGCGCGCGACGTATTGGAACGGGCGAGTGCTCGTGAGACTGCTGCACGAGTGGTTGCTGGCGCGTTGGCGAAGTTGCTGTTGAAGGAAATTGGTGTTGATATTTTGTCGCACGTTACCCAGATGGGCTCGGCGAAGTCAGTTTCTCCTGTGCGACCAACGATTCAGGATTTGTCAGTTGTGGATGAATCACCAGTGCGAGCTTTTAATAAAGAAACCGAGCTTGCCATGATTACTGAAATTGAAGCAGCGGCAAAAGATGGTGACAGTCTCGGCGGAATTGTGGAAGTGCTTGCTTATGGCTTGCCAGTAGGACTGGGAAGTTATGTGCACTGGGATCGCAAGATCGATGGTCTGCTTGCGCAGGCCATCATGAGCATTCAAGCTGTGAAGGGTGTTGAAATTGGTGACGGTTTCGAAGTCGCTGGTCGACGCGGAAGCTTGGCGCACGATGCAATCTCATGGGATGAAGAAAGCAAGTCGTATCGTCGCGAGACAACGCTTGCAGGTGGGACCGAAGGCGGCATGACCACCGGCGAACTCATGGTTGTGCGTGCCGCAATGAAGCCGCTTGCAACTCTGAATCGTCCAACGCTGAAAACTATCGACACGGTAACGAAGGAAGAAACGGTCAGTTTTAAGGAGCGCACCGATGTCACTGCAGTACCCGCCATGGGTGTTGTTGCAGAAACCATGGTTGCTTTGGTGTTGGCCGACGAAGCGCAACGCAAATTTGGTGGAGACTCGGTAGAAGAGTTCGTACGCAATGCAGTGTCATACGCTGCATCAATCAAGTGAATGCACGCCACGCAATCGTTTTGGTGGGTTTGATGGGCTCGGGGAAAACCACCGTTGGGAAACGGGTTGCGCAAGAACTCGGATACGGATTTGTTGATTCCGATGATGTAGTTGCCAAGTCTGCTGGCAAGTCTGTGCGAGAGATTTTTTCACAGGACGGTGAAGAGTCATTTCGTAAATGGGAAAGCGATGCAATTCGTTCGATATTGATGGATGGACATGCTCCCGTAGTGCTTGCTACAGGTGGAGGGGCGGTGATCTTGCAGGAAAATCGCAAAGTAATTTCTGATCACGCCAAGCATGTGGTGTGGTTAGACGCTGCGGTTGAAGACTTGGTGGTGCGCACAAAATCTGGTGCAGCGCGCCCATTACTCGACGGTGATGCTGCTCAGACTCTGCAAACACTCAGCGATCAACGCGCTGCATGGTACGAAGAAGTTGCAACTATTCGCATTGACACGCACGGGAAACAGGTTGCAAAAGTGTGCTCTGCGGTGGTGGAAGCTATTCGTACAGGTGCCGAGCATGAATAATCAACAAGTTGTGCGAGTTGAATTGGGAGATCGCTCGTACAACGTGGTGGTCGGGCCAGGTGTACGTTCGCAAGTCGCAAGCATGGTGCCTGCTACTGCAAAGCGCGCAATCATCATTACCCAAGCGACCATTCCGTTTTCGGTAGAAGAAAGTTTGGTATCTACAGGAATTTCAACGCGCACGATCAACATTGGTCCTGGAGAAGAATTCAAATCTCTAGAAACCATTGAAATGATCATGCGTGAATGTGCGCAATTTGGTCTCACACGCAACGACGTCATTATCGGTGTTGGCGGTGGCATGGTCACCGACATCGCTGGATTTGCAGCTTCGGCGTGGCACCGTGGCATTGCGGTAGTTCATGTGTCCACAACTCTTGTTGGCATGGTTGATGCGGCAATTGGTGGCAAGACAGGTGTAAACCTTCCCGAAGGAAAGAACTTGGTCGGCGCATTTTGGCAGCCGCGAGGCGTGCTATGTGACACTGACGCGCTCGCCAGCTTGAGTCCGCGCGAGACGCGTTGCGGCAATGGCGAAATGGCGAAGTATCACTTTCTTACAGGCGACGATTTGCTCAGTCTCGATCTCACCGCACGTATTGCACGCTGTGTACAAATTAAGGCTGACATTGTTGGTCAAGATGAACGCGAAGGCGGTCGTCGAATGCTGTTGAATTACGGCCACACGCTTGCACACGCCATAGAAATCGCAACCGAATTTTCGGTAGCGCACGGTGAGGCAGTTGCCATTGGGTTGGTCTATGCGGCACTTCTTGCACGCGAACTTGGTCGAATTGACGATCAACGCGTAGTCCAGCATCGTCAAGTGGTGGAGGGTGAATACGGTTTATCGTGCGCCCTTCCAAGTGGGCTTTCACCTGATGAACTCATTGCGTTGATGCATAGCGACAAGAAAGCCCTCACGGGGCTGACGTTTGTGCTCGACGGTAGTAACGGAGTGGAACCAGTGTCTCAAGTGAGTGTGGACGCGGTTCGCGTAGCACTCAGCCGTATGGAAGTACGCTAGAACCATGGCTACGGCAGCGACACGCGTCTTGCTACTCAACGGTCCAAATCTCAACTTGTTGGGTGAGCGTGAACCTGCGGTGTACGGAACTGCAACGCTGGCTGACCATGTTGCTGCGGCCACTCAAGCTGCAACCGATTTAGGTCTGGTCGTCGACAGTCTGCAAAGCAACAGCTCGTCGGAGTTGGTTAATGCAATTCATTCAGCTCGTTCGACGCATGCCGCAATTGTTATTAACCCAGGAGCATTCACGCACTATGCGTGGAGCATTCACGATGCTCTCGCAGCGTTCAATGGGCCTGTGATTGAAGTACATATTTCCAATCCGAGCACCCGTGAAACCTGGCGTCACGAAAGCGTTGTCGCTCCTGTCGCATCTGGCACCATTGCTGGTTTCGGTGGCCTTGGTTATGTACTGGCAATGCAAGCAGTCGCTCGCTTACTCACAGTCAAATAAGCACCAGGCAGGATCATGCCTCGTCCAGATTTTCTTCCGCTTCGAGTTGATGGTCGGTTGAACGACGTCGCTCGTCGTGCACATGAACTTCATGACGCATCAGCAATGATCGTCACTGCACACGCGAACATTGCGTACCTCACTGGATTTACCGGATCTGCGGCTGTTCTCATTTGTCGCCAGGATGATTCAGTGTTGATAACCGACGGGAGATACTTAGAGCAAGCGAATTCACAGATTGTGGAATCTGGGGCACACGTTCGCGTTATCGAAGCGAGAACTGCTGCGGCAACCGTGGACGCTGTTGCTACTGCACTAAACGCTGAAACACGTTGCCTGTGTGAAGCCGCGGCTCTAACTGTTGAACTGCATTCGCAGTATTCAAAAGCTGTGCAGTGTGAATTGATTCCGGTCAGTGGGGTGGTGGAAGAGCTGCGATGCACTAAGAGTGAAGCAGAGGTGCAGCGCATGACATTTGCTGCTACAACGGCAGACTTGGCGTTAGCTGATGTTCGCGGTTTGCTTGTGCGTTCGATGAGTGAACCAATCACAGAGCGTGACGTACGAGACGAGTTGGAGTATCGAATGCGGCGTCATGGTGCAGATGGTCCGAGTTATGAGACCATCGTTGCTACCGGCCAAAATGCGGCGCGACCGCACCATCGACCGACTGATGCTCTGTTGCGCGAAGGCGATTCGGTCGTGATCGATGTCGGTGGATTGGTAGATGGCTATCACTCCGACATGACACGTACGTACTTACTTGGTCGGGTCGATCCTGTGTTGCAGACCATGTTTGACGTGGTGTTGGAATCGCAGAAGCGAGGCGTTGCAGCGGTGCAAGCAGGAGTAAAGCCAAGCGATATTGATCACGTCTGTCGAACGTTTATTGCCGAAGCGGGGTTTGGACCAGAATTTGTTCACGGAACAGGTCACGGTGTTGGTCTGAACATTCATGAGTCACCATGGCTTCGTGCTCAGTCAGAGGAACCATTGCGTGAAGGAGAGGTGGTGACTGTGGAGCCTGGCGTCTATCGTGTAGGTCTCGGTGGCGTGCGAATTGAGGACTTGATCCTGGTGCGCGCGGCCGGAAGTACAACTCTTACTCACACCCCGAAGGACAGCCTGTGCCTGCAATCTCGACAAACGATCTAAAGAACGGAATTACCCTCAACCTGGACGGCACCTTGTACACGGTGGTGGAATTCCAGCACGTGAAGCCGGGCAAGGGTGGGGCATTTGTTCGGTCCAAGTTGCGCAACCTACGCAGCAACAACATGTTGGAGAAGACCTTCAACGCTGGTGTCAAGGTTGAGCAAGCAATTCTTGAAAAGAATGACATGCAGTTTCTGTACAAGGACGGCGAAGAGTACGTGTTCATGGACCAGGGTTCATACGACCAGGTGAACATCAAGCCATCTGCACTTGGTGAAGCAGCTGACTACCTTATTGAAAACGCTGTAGCGATCATCGCAACGTATGAAGGTGACATTGTGAGCGTTGAAATTCCTGCTTCCGTAGAACTAGAAATTGCACAAACTGAGCCAGGCGTCCAAGGCGACCGCGTTTCTGGAGCTCGCAAGCCAGCAACATTGCAAACCGGAAAAGTAATTCAAGTACCACTGTTCGTCAACATTGGTGACCGCGTCAAAGTCGACACTCGTAGCGGCGACTACATCACTCGCGTTTGACCATGCCAACCAGCCGATCCCCCCGTTCGGCGGGCAACGACTCTCGTTCAGATGCGCGCGAGCGCGCACTTCACTTGTTGTACGAAGCCCATGCCAAGAGCGCATCGGGTTCTTCTGTTGTTGAATCTCAAGTGTTAGCAGTTGATGATCTCGTGCTCGAGATTGTCTCTGGAGTAGACGCCGTCACCGCACAAGCAGACGAAATCATTGCTGAGAATGCAATCGGTTGGACGTTGGCTCGCATGCCTGTAATTGATCTGATTATTTTGCGCATTGCAATTTCTGAGTTAATGTCGCGGCCTGACGTACCAACCGCAGTTATTTTGAATGAGGCCATAGAGCTAGCCAAGACTTTTTCTACGGATGAGTCTGGTCGCTTCGTGAACGGCATTTTGTCAACCATCGCCAAAAAGGTGCGCCAATAAAAAAGAGCGTTTCGGCATCCACCGTCAGTGTGTGGTGCATGGTCGTGTTGTATGCCATCTATTTCGCTCAACGCACGGTAGGAATTCATAACGGTCTCGGTACATCAGCCTTTGATTTTGGCTTGTACGACCAAGGGATCTGGCTGCTGTCTCGGGGTCACGCTCCATTCGTCACGTTGATGGGGCGTAATTTATTCGGCGACCATTCATCGTTTATTTTGGTGTTGCTCGTTCCGCTGTATTGGATTTTCTCCTCAACTTCAGTGCTATTTATCGTTCAATCAGTAGTTGTGGCGGTTGGCGCACTTCCGGTGTATTGGTTTTCGCGACAACGACTACGAAGTGAGCCTCTTGCAGCGATCATGGCAGCCGTGTACTTATTGCATCCCGCAATTGGTTGGACAAACCTCGAAAACTTTCATCCCGATGCTGCGCTAGGCACTTTCGTTGCGCTTGCAATTTGGGCAGCGTATGCAGGCAAGTGGCGTTGGTACTGGGTTGCTGTCGTGCTTGCGCTAGCAGTGAAAGAAGATGTGGCTTTTGTGCTGATCCCGCTTGGGTTGTGGGTCGCTGTGAAAGCCGACAAGAAACGTGGAGTCGTTACCAGTGTGTTGTCGTTTGCAACCATGGCTGCAATGTTTCTTGTAGTGATGCGTAGTTTCACAGGGGTGGTGTTTAGAAATTCCTGGCGAATTCCATTTGGAGGAATTGGCGGTCTCATCAAGACCACGTTTACTCGGCCAACAAAATTGATTGCGTATTTGTGGAGTGAAGATCGTCCGGCCTACGTGTGGCAAATGCTTGCACCTATGGGTTTCGTGTTCGCCTATGAGCCGAGTCTTGCTCTTGTTGGAATAGTGATGCTTGCTTCCAACGTGGTCAGCACGTTTTGGTACCAACATCAAATTCATTATCACTATTCGATCATCATCGTGCCCTGCATTGTGATGGGAACCGCTTGGGCGCTTGGCAAGTTTTCTCGTCCAGCTCGAAGGTGGGCGAGTGCGTGCATTGTTGTTTCGTCACTTGTCTGCGGTTATCTCTGGTCACCAGTTCCGCTTGCACGCACGACTACTTCGTCATGGACATCTGATATGCCACAAGTTGTGGCGGCCCGCGAAGCCATGAGTCATGTTCCCGATGATGCAATAGTCGCGGCGTATCACTCGTTGACCGCACATATGGCCCGGAGGGTAACGATCTACTCATTCCCGAATCCGTTTACAAGAAATCTGTATGGACCAGATGTATTTGCTGGCGGGGATCGGTTGCCAGGCGCTGACGATGTTGAGTTCGTGATTCTGCCTCTGAATACTGATCAAGCGGCACAGAAAGTGTGGAACGCCGAGAAGGCTCGTTTCCATGTTGTGGATGACAATGGTTGGTGGGTGGTGTACCAGCGCAACTGATTTTCCGTCACCGAAATACTGCTATGGTGAAGGCGTCGTTAATTGAACCCCGTGAGGTTCAAACGAGAGGAAAGAATGAATCAGGTACCAAATCGCACGTCAGGTAAGGCCGTTATGTCTGGCCCCGACGTCAGTAGAGCGATCAGTCGTATCGCTCACGAAATCGTTGAACGTAATCAAGGTGCGCACAATGTCGTACTCGTTGGTTTGCAGCGTGGTGGAACATGGATCGCAGATTTGTTGGCAGAGCGAATTGCCCAAATTGAGCCAAACCTCATCGTGCCGAACGGATCGCTTGATGTCTCGATGCATCGGGACGACATTGGCTTACGCCCAATTGTTCCTGGAGCCATTAGCGACATTTCCTTCGATATCAACGGCGCAGTTGTAGTGCTCGTGGATGACGTGTTGTACACGGGCCGAACGGTGCGAGCAGCGCTTGAAGGATTGAATAATTTCGGTCGACCTCGCGCGGTGCAACTTGCAGTCATAGTGGATCGAGGACACCGAGAATTGCCAATTCGCCCTGATTTCGTTGGCAAGAATATTCCCACCCAAGTCAACGATGAAGTAGATGTTTCTGCCGATGGAGTGGTTGTTACGGCGGTTGAATCATGAAGCACCTGCGATCAATTGAGGAACTGGGCAAGGAAGATCTGCTGAGATTGCTTGAGAGCACTGCACAAATGGCAGAGATCAATCGGCGTCCCATTCCTAAAGTTCCGGCATTGCGTGGCAAGACAGTGGTGAGTCTGTTCTTTGAGGACTCCACGCGCACTCGACTGAGTTTTGAAACCGCTGCAAAGCGACTGTCCGCCGAAACGATGACATTTAGCGTTTCCACGAGCAGCGTGAATAAAGGTGAAAGCCTCCGCGACACGGTGGAGACCATTACTGACATGGGCGTGCACGCATTCGTGGTTCGCCATAAGTCTTCTGGTGTTCCGTGGCAAATCGCGCAGTGGACAAATGCTTCCATCATCAATGCTGGCGACGGCGCGCATCAACACCCAACCCAAGCGCTGGTTGATTGCTACACCGTTCGCGAGGCCATTGGCCGCGATTCGTTTAATGGGCTGAATATCACCATTGTTGGCGACATTAAACACAGCAGAGTTGCTCGCAGCAATATTGCAGCCTTCACCATGCTTGGCGCTCAGGTCACCCTCGTTGCACCTCCAACTCTTTTGCCTTCGCATCTTGCGCAGTGGCCTGTACGTGTGTCGCATTCGCTCGACGAAGTCATTGCTTCAACCGATGTGTTGTACATGTTGCGCTTGCAAAGTGAGCGCATGGACCAGGGTCTCATTCCACATCTTGGTGAATATGGAAATCGATTTGGGCTTACGGATGCGCGTGCACAACGCCTGCAGCCATCTGCAGTGGTCATGCACCCCGGCCCAATGAACCGGGGCGTCGAAATGCATGTGGACCCAGCGGACTTGCCGAATTCGCTCATTCACAAGCAAGTTGCCAACGGTGTGTCTGTGCGCATGGCGGTGCTATTCGAAGTGCTTGCTCGAGGTGGGGAATTGAATTCGTTGAAGGAAGAAGGTATTGCGTGAGCGTAATTATTTCTGGTGCAACGGTGTTGACTGATAGCGGAGAGCAACGGCTCGAAGTTCGAATTGAAAACGGTGTTGTTGCAGAAATGTCAGCAACTATCGCACCAGCTGTTGGAGATCAAGTGCTCGAAGCGCAGGGTTGCCACGTGCTTCCAGGGTTTGTTGATTTACACACTCATCTCCGTGAACCAGGGAAAGAAGATTCTGAGACGATCGAAACAGGAAGTCGCGCCGGTGCATTGGGTGGTTACACCGCACTTGTAGCAATGCCGAACACCACACCCGCGCAAGACTCAATTCCGATTATCGAATTTGTTCGCGAACAGGGGCGACGTGCCGGGTTGGTGGAAGTAGTTCCGAGTGGCTGTATCACTGTTGGTCGCGCGGGTGTTGCACTTGCTCCGCTTGCTGAAATGGCTCGCAACGGAGTGAAGATCTTCACTGATGACGGATCAGGCGTGCAGGACCCAGCGATCATGCGCCGAGCAATGGAATATTCCCGCGAATTGGGAATCACGCTTGCCCAACATTGCGAAGTGTCGGCACTTACTGCAGGCGCGGTGATGAATGAATGTTCATGCTCGAGCGAAATGGGCGTACCGGGTTGGCCTGCGCTTGCAGAGGAGCTCATGGTGCACCGCGATATTGAATTGTCAAAACTCACCGGCGCGCGAATTCACTTCTTGCATCTGTCAACTGCGGGAAGCGTTCGCTTGGTGCGCGAAGCCAAGAAAGCGGGCTTGCCAATTACAGCAGAAGTTACGCCGCATCATCTTTCACTCACCGAAGACTTGTTGAAATCATTTGATTCCACATTCAAAGTGAATCCGCCGCTGCGATCCATGTCAGATATTGAGGCGCTTAAAGGAGGTCTGTTGGACGGCACCATCGATGCGGTTGCAACTGATCATGCTCCGCATGTGCGTCGCGATAAAGAGTTGCCGTTAGACCAAGCGCCGCCAGGAATGCTCGGTCTAGAAACAGCGCTTGGAGTAGTGCTCGCAACTGTGCCGATGTCGGCAGCTCAACTGGCTGACGTGATGTCAACTCATCCAGCACGAATTGCTGGATTGTCAGATCGTCATGGAATGCGTGCTGCAGTCGGTCGACCTGCCAATCTGTGTGTCGTGGATTTAGATGCGCAGTGGAGCGTTGACCCGAAGCAGTTGGCCAGTAAGAGCACGAATACTCCCTTTGTGGGGCGTTCGCTTCGTGGCAAAGTAAGACACACGATATTTGAGGGAGTGGTAGTGGTCAATGAAGGCGTGGCGCAGCGATGAGTATTCGTGAGGGCCAATTGGTATTGCGTGATGGTTCGTCATTTGAAGGTGAACTCATTGGTGCGGTGAGCGAAAGTGGAATTTCGAGTGGCGAAGTGGTGTTTCACACTGGCTTAACCGGATATCAAGAAGTCATTTCCGACCCTTCGTACGCAGGCCAGATCATTACGTTCACTACACCGCATATTGGCAACTATGGAACGACCCCGATCGATAACGAGGCTGCACGGGTGCATGCGCGTGGCATGATCGTTCGCGAAGAGGCTCGACGAGAAAGCAACTGGCGAAGCGATCACTCGTTGGATTCCTATTTGGCAAACATGGGCGTCAGTGGAATCGCAGGCATCGATACTCGTCGACTTACTCGTATCTTGCGCGACACGGGTGCAATGCCAGGAGCGTTTGGTTCTGCCGATCAGGCAACGCTCTTAGCGGTGGCATTAAGTGAGGCTGGCACTGCTGGGGTGCAGTTGGTCGAACAAGTAACGACGAAGGTTCCTTATGTTGTTGGGTCCGGCCATTACAAAGTGGTGGCGTATGACTATGGAATTAAGTCAACGATTCTTCGCTGTCTTAGCGAGATTGCCACGGTTACGGTTGTGCCTGCGTCAACTAGCGCAGACGAAGTCCGCGCACTTGCGCCACACGGAGTGTTTTTGTCAAATGGTCCAGGAGACCCAGAAGCTGTAGTCGGAGCACCTGAGCACATTCGTTCGCTGGTCGAAGGTGGCATGCCAGTGTTTGGCATTTGCCTTGGGCATCAGCTGTTAACGCTTGCACTTGGCGGTTCCACGTTCAAACTTCCATTTGGTCATCACGGCGCAAATCATCCAGTTCGTAATCTGCGCACGGGAAGTGTCGAAATCACCAGCCAAAATCACAACTTCTGCGTCGATGCAAACTCGCTGAGCGGAATTGCCGACATTACGCACACCAATTTGAACGACCTCACCAACGAAGGTATGTCGGTGCGTGGTTCGCGCGCATTTAGTGTGCAGTATCACCCAGAGGCCGGGCCAGGGCCACACGATTCGCGGTATCTCTTCAATGAGTTTCGCCAACTGATGGAGGCGAAATAATGCCACGGCGTACTGACCTGCACAGCATTTTGATTATTGGTTCAGGACCAATTGTCATTGGACAGGCATGTGAGTTTGACTATTCGGGAACGCAGGCGTGTCGCGTGCTGAAGGAAGAGGGTTACCGAGTCATTTTGGCTAACTCGAACCCGGCGACCATCATGACTGATCCAGACTTTGCGGACCGCACATACATCGAGCCACTCACCCCCGAAGTATTAGAAGCAATCATCGAACGTGAAAAACCGGATGCGGTGTTGCCAACACTTGGTGGACAAACTGCATTGAACCTGGCCATGGCCTTGTTCGAAAAAGGCGTTGTCGGAGTGCCAGGCAAACCAGAACTGATTGGGGCGAACGCGGAGGCAATTGCAACTGCAGAAGATCGCGAGAAGTTCAAAATCGCCATGCTCGAAATTGGATTGAAAGTTCCGCAAAGCGGCGTTGCACGCAACATGGATGAAGCAGAAGTGGTTCGGCAAGAAATTGGTCTGCCACTCATCGTTCGCCCTGCATACATTCTTGGCGGAAGGGGAATGGGAATTGCTCACACGCCAGAAGAATTCCGCACTGTTGTGGCAACGGGAATTTCTGCAAGCCCAATTGGCGAAGTGCTTATTGAGAAATCAATCGCAGGCTGGAAAGAATACGAACTTGAAGTTATGCGCGATCGTGCAGACAACTGCGTCATCATCTGCTCCATTGAAAACGTGGACCCGATGGGCGTGCACACGGGAGACTCCATCACGGTCGCCCCTGCCATGACTCTGTCTGACGTGGAGTATCAAGAAATGCGCGACGCTGCATTTGCCTGTATTCGACGCGTCGGAGTTGAAACTGGCGGTTCGAACGTGCAGTTCGCAGTGAACCCAGCAAATGGCGATCTCGTCGTGATTGAAATGAACCCACGCGTGTCGCGTTCGTCGGCGCTGGCATCGAAAGCAACAGGATTCCCAATTGCGAAAATTGCAGCGAAACTCGCTGTCGGGTACACGCTCGACGAAATTTCAAACGATATTACGAAGATGACGCCAGCCAGTTTCGAACCAACCATTGACTACGTAGTTACCAAGATTCCGCGTTGGGCATTTGAAAAATTCCCAGGCACCAGTGGAATTCTTGGAACGCAAATGCAGAGCGTGGGCGAGGCAATGGCCATCGGTCGAACATTCACCGAAAGTTTGCAGAAGGCACTGCGTTCGCTCGAGAACGGCAGAATGGGGTTGAACTGCGACCCTGCCGAATTGAACTATCGCTCGATGAGCGACGAAGAGGTTCTTTCAGCAACTGGCGTACCTACTCCAGAACGCCTGTTCATTGTAGGTGAAGCCATCTTCCGAGGTATCGGCCTCGATCGCATCTACGACACGTGCAAGATCGATCACTGGTTCCTTGACCAGATGTTGATGATCGTGGAGGAGCGTCGTGCGCTTAGCCAAACCACAATGTCGGCAATGACAGTTCGTGCGTGGCGCAGGGCAAAGCGTCTCGGTTTTGCTGACGCACAGCTTGCCTACATCTGGTCGGTTGACGAAAATGAAGTACGACTTGCTCGAATTGCTGCTGGAGTTATTCCTACCTACAAAGCTGTCGATACGTGCAGCGCCGAGTTTGCGGCACAAACTCCGTACCACTACTCATCATATGAAGACGAAAACGAAGTTCGCCCGTCGACAAAACAGCGTGTAATCATTTTGGGAAGTGGTCCGAACCGCATTGGTCAAGGAATCGAATTTGACTATTGCTGCGTACATGCAAGTTTCGCGCTGCGCGATGCTGGCTTTGAAACGGTAATGATCAACTGCAATCCTGAAACCGTTTCCACCGACTACGACACTTCTGATCGTTTGTACTTTGAACCGCTCACTCGTGAAGACGTGTTGAATGTGATTCAGGCAGAAATCAAGGCGTCAACAACCCCTCCGCGAGTAATCGTGGGTCTTGGTGGGCAAACACCATTGAAATTGGCGAGCTACATACCTGCTGAATTAATTGCAGGTACTTCGCCCGAGTCCATTGACCTTGCCGAAGACCGCAAAAAGTGGAGTGCATTGTGTGAGGAACTAAAAATTTCTCAGCCGCCTGGTGGAACTGCGTTGAACTTCGATGAAGCAAAAACCATTGCTACGCGTATCGGCTACCCGGTATTAGTGCGACCGAGTTATGTGCTTGGCGGACGGGCCATGCAAATCGTGCACGACGAAGCGCATTTGCGACGTGCAATGAACGAACTTGCTGCTGCTGGAACTCTTGGCAGAGAGGGTGGTTTGTCGGCAGAACGTCCGGTGCTTATCGATCGCTTCCTTGATGATGCAACCGAAATTGACGTCGATGCAATTCGCGACGCCAGCGGCGAAGTGCTGATTGGTGGGGTTATGGAACACGTTGAAGAAGCAGGAGTGCACTCGGGCGACTCCGCGTGCGCCATCCCGCCGCCAACACTTGAACCGTGGGTTATTGAAGCTGTCGAGTCCTACACACGAGTCATCGCTCATGCGCTCGACGTAAAGGGTCTCATCAACGTGCAGTTCGCGGTTGCAGGTTCGACGGTGTATGTCATTGAAGCAAACCCGCGCGCTAGCCGCACCGTTCCATTCGTTGCTAAAGCGACAGGTGTGCCATTGGCAAAAATTGCAAGTCGCGTCATGCTCGGCGCAACTCTTGCTGAACTTCGTACCGAAGAGTTGCTGAAGCCACCTACCAACTTCGGTCACGTGTCAGTAAAAGAAGCCGTGCTTCCGTTCAATCGTTTCCCAGGCGTTGACACTGCGCTTGGACCAGAAATGCGTTCAACAGGTGAGGTAATGGGTATAGACAGCACATTCGGTCGTGCCTTCATTAAGGCCGAATCTGCAGCTGGCACCACATTGCCAACATCGGGAATGGTGTTCCTGTCACTCAACGACAAAGACAAGCCAAGTGGCCTCGTAGTTGCAAAGCGTCTACGCGAACTTGGGCTAGGCATTGCTGCAACTTCGGGAACCGCCGATTATCTCTCGCGGTTTGGTTACCCAGTTGATCGCGTTGTTGGCAAAGTCTCTGAGCAATCAAAAGGCAGCATTGCAGACGATGCAGTGAACCTCATTGAACGTGGAGAAATTGAGTTCGTTATCAACACCCCTCGTGGTCGTGGCGCACACTCAGACGGTGAAGCAATTCGTAAGGCTGCAAACATCTGGCGCGTTTCATCAGTAACCACCATCAACGCAGCGCTTGCTGCCGTTCAAGGTTTGGCAGAACAAAAGTTGCATCCACTTACGGTGAAATCGCTGCAGGAGTACCACGGTAGGTGAGTAAGACATCAGCCATTTCGAGCAGTGTTACTCGTGTCGGGTCTGTTGCGCTGAAGTCGCCAATCATGAATGCGTCGGGAACGGCGGGTCACGGCACAGAGTTGCATCGCTATGTCGACTTAAGTTCACTCGGTGCGTTTGTTGTGAAATCACTCGCACCTTTTGAATGGGCAGGTAACGCGTCGCCTCGTCTGTCACCAACTGCCGGGGGCATGTTGAATGCAGTCGGTCTGCAAGGTCCGGGTATCGAATATTGGATTACTCACGACTTACCAAAACTTCTCGATGTTGGCGCAAGCATTGTCGTCAGCATTTGGGGTTTTGGTATAGACGACTATGCGCAAGCCGCAAATCTGTTGCGACCAGTTGCCAAACATCTTTCGGCTCTTGAAATAAATTTGTCATGTCCGAACACGAAGTCGGTAACCGATGCTTCGGCTCGTCACGCAATTTTTGCCCACGAGCCTCACCTTGTGGAAGAAATTGTTCGTGCATCATTAATCGACGGAGTTCCTGCGTGGGCAAAGCTCAGCCCAAACACGCATCTCGTTCTTGAAGGTGCACGTGCAGCTCAGCGGGGTGGAGCACAAGCAGTCACCCTGATCAATACCGCACTTGGCATGTCGATGAATCCAACAACTGGTTTACCGTCACTGGGTAACGGTGGCGGGGGGTTGTCCGGACGTTCAGTGCACCCCATTGCAGTGCGCGCAATTTACGAAGTAGCCGCCAATGTTCCAGGACTACCGATTGTTGGAGCAGGTGGCGTGACCAGCGGTTGGGAAGCAATTGAACTGATGCTTGCTGGGGCAAGTGCTGTGCAAGTAGGCACGGCTTCGTTTGCCGAACCTCGTGCAATGTCACGCATTCAACGCGAAATGAATAGTTGGGCAAATCGCCGTGGGGTCAGCGATTGGACGGAAATCGTTGGACTTGCTCATCGAGGCGGGTTACGCGCGCTCTGAGCCGCTAAAATCTTTCTATGTCGCCCGCATTATTGACCGAATTGCGGCAAGAGATTGCCAATTTGGTTCAACAGATTGCTTCTGGGCAGCGCTCATTCGTAGAGGTGATCTCGCTGAGCGAATCCACACGTAGCGCCGCCGAATCGTACGTGTACGTAGTGAAGGCATTAGAGGCCGAATCGAGTGTTGGCAAAGTTCGCGCCCGACGCATCATGGCAGACCTCGACATTGCCGAACGATGCAACATCGGCTCTCTCACAACACAACAGGTTGAGCAATTGAAGGCAGTGTTGCACTTGTGAGTAAGTCGCTCATCGTCGTGGTCTCCGGGCCGGGTGGAGTGGGCAAGAGCACCATTGTGGAAGAACTCGTGAAGCGCGATGCGCGGTTATGGCTCAGTCGTTCGTGGACAACTCGTGAAATGCGTCCAGGTGAAGCGCCAGACTCCTATAAATTTGTCACGCGCGAACAGTTTCATGAACGCATCGACGCGAATGGTTTTTTAGAGTGGACCGAGTTCATCGGCAATTTGTATGGAACTCCTAATCCGGAAGCACCTATTGGACGAGACATCGTGCTTGAGATCGAAGTCGATGGTGCGCAGCAAGTAAAGCAGCAGCACCCAGAAGCCGTCTTGCTGTTCGTGCTGCCACCGTCGCGCGAGGAACAAAAGGCCCGTTTGCATGGTCGCGGAGACGCCGACAACAAGGTGGAGCAGCGTCTGAAAAAGGCCGAAGAGGAAGAACCCGTGGGCAAAGCCTTGGCCGACCATGTGCTGATCAACGATGATCTTGCCCAAACGGTGGACGACATGCTGGATCTCATTGCCAAGGAGCGGGTAAAACGCGCCTAGAAGGGTAGAATTATCGCCCTAGCGAAAGGACCCCCTGTGGTTGCTGAAGACACCATGATGAACCCGCCACTCGAGAGCTTGATGCACCGTACGCATTCCAAGTTCAGCCTGGTCACCTTGGCCGCACGACGTGCTCGCGAGATCAATTCATATTTCAATCAACTCGGCGAAGGTCTTGGAACCATGGTTCCGCCACAGGTCAGCTCAACTTCACGCAAGCCGCTGTCTATCAGCTTTGAAGAAATTGCTGCAGACAAGATCATCGGCGTTGAAATGGTTGATTACGCAGAAATCGAAGCCGAACTAGATGCTGAAATGCTTGACGAAGCAGCCGACGATGTTGTTGCTGCACTCGACGAGCCAGCCGCAGAAGAAAACGCGTAGTTCGTTTCTCGCTTAAGCGAGAGAACTGAGTTCTAGCCATGTCGCTTCGCGGAAAGCACATTGTGTTGTGTGTTTCGGGTGGTATCGCTGCGTATAAGTCAGTAGAGCTGTGTCGATTATTGGTTGATGCAGGTGCGCACGTTGCACCAGTGATGACTGCAGATGCTGAGCACTTCATTGGCAAAACCACGCTGTCGGCTCTTGCCTCCGAGCCCGTGCACACCACATTGTGGGACGATGCCAATCCAATTCCGCATACACGACTTGCGCAACGCGCAGATCTCATTGTTGTTGCGCCGGCAACTGCGCGAGTCATTGGCTCATACGCCGCTGGAATCTCTAGTGATTTTCTTACTGCAACTCTGATTGCAACGCGTGCACCCGTTCTGGTGTGCCCAGCGATGCACACCGAAATGTGGGAGCACGCTTCAGTGCAAGAAAACATTGCTACATTGCGCCGCCGCGGTGTGCACATTCTCGAACCAGAAACTGGACGACTTGCAGGTGGCGACATTGGGGCAGGACGGCTAGCCGAACCACAACGCATTTTTTCCGAAGTGGAGCAGCTACTTACTCCCGGAGACTTGTATGGCGCACACGTGGTGATCACCGCAGGTGGAACGCGCGAACCTATCGATGCAGTTCGGGTCATTGCCAATCGATCAACTGGCAAACAGGGTTACGCCATCGCCAGTGAGGCAGTTGCACGCGGAGCCAAAGTGACGCTTATTTCCACCGCCGATCTGCCAACTCCATTCGGCGTCAATCTTGTGCAGGTAGAAACCGCTCAACAGATGATGGAAGCGGTCAATGCAGAGGCAGGCCAAGCCGATGTTGTGGTCATGGCAGCAGCAGTTGCCGATGTGCGTCCAGTTCGTGCTGCCCCGCACAAGTTGAAAAAAGACCCACTTACGGGTCTCATGAGTGACCTTGGTGCCATCGAACTTGAAGCAACGCCCGACATATTGGCTGGCCTCGGAAAGAGCAAACCAAAAGGTCAGGTGCTGGTTGGCTTTGCAGCAGAAACCGAAAACCTTGTGGCCAACGCCCAGTCCAAGCTTGAGCGCAAAGGGGCCGACCTCATCGTGGCTAATGATGTCTCCCAAGCTGGTGTCGGCTTTGCTCACGCTACGAATGCCGTGACCTTGGTCGCTCGAGGTACTGAACCTGTTGAGGTGGCGCTTGCTGACAAGCGTTCAATTGCGCGGTCAATCTTGAATGCCGTAGTTGCCATTCGGTCTTCGCACACCAACTAGTCTCTACACGTCATACCGACGAGTCGCGAGAGCGGCACAACAGATGGAGCAGTTGTGAGAAAATTCACCTTTACTTCGGAGAGCGTTACCGAAGGTCACCCGGACAAGATGGCTGACCAAGTTTCCGACGCAGTACTTGACGCAATTTTGACGGAAGACCCACATGGTCGCGTTGCTTGCGAAACTCTCCTAACCACCGGTTTGTGTGTTGTCGCCGGTGAAATCACTACGTCTGCCTATGTTGACATTCCAAAGATTGCCCGCGAAGTAATTAAGGGCATTGGTTACGACAACGCGTTGTACGGATTCGACGGCAACACGTGCGGAGTCATCGTGTCGATCGACGAACAAAGTTCTGACATCGCAATGGGTGTTGACTCAAGCGAAGAAACCCGCAGCGGTCAAAGTGGCGAAGACAAGCTCAATAGTCAGGGTGCAGGCGACCAAGGAATGATGTTTGGTTATGCGTGCAACGAAACACCAGAGCTCATGCCATTGCCAATTGATCTTGCGCATCGCATGGCAGAAAAACTCGCCGAAGTTCGCAAGTCAGGCGCAATTCCGTATTTGCGCCCAGACGGCAAAACTCAGGTCACGTTTGAATACGAAAATGGAATTCCAGTTCGCTTGTCAACCGTGCTCATTTCAACTCAGCACGCAGACGGAACTCCTCGCGACACGGTCATTCGTCCTGACCTCATCGAGCAGGTTATTCGTCCGGTCATTCCTGCACAGTTCCAGAATGACAAATACTCGGTGCACATCAACCCAACAGGCGAGTTCGTTAAGGGTGGGCCACATGCCGACACCGGACTCACCGGTCGCAAAATTATCGTCGACACATACGGTGGTATGGGTCGTCACGGTGGTGGAGCATTCAGCGGCAAAGACCCATCAAAGGTTGACCGCTCGGCAGCATATGCAGCACGTTGGGTAGCAAAGCATGTTGTTGCAGCAGGCGCTGCATCACGTTGTGAAGTACAAGTTGCATACGCAATTGGTATGGCGCAGCCAATCAGCATCTTGGTGGAAACCTTCGGAACAAACAATGTTGATGAAATAGCAATTGAAGATGCTGTTCGTCAGGTGTTCGACCTTCGGCCTGCCGCAATTTTGCGCGACCTTGACTTGAAGCGTCCGATCTACAACAAGACGGCTGCTTATGGTCACTTCGGTCGAGCACTTCCAGAATTTACGTGGGAGACGCTGTCGCGCTTGAAGGAATTCAAAGCAGCAGTCAAGCTCTAAATGTCGCTCGTCGCGCGGGTTGTTCCCGACGTGACTGGTGTGGACAAGGTATTTGATTACCTCATACCGTCAGAACTTCAGGAACAGGTTGCTGTTGGCGATCGCGTGCGTGTGCCACTGCACGGGCGAAATGTACCTGGCTGGGTAACCGAAATTGGTTCAACCACTGATGGCTTTACCGATGTTGATGAAGCGAAGTTACGTGCGGTTATCAAGCGACTGGGCTTTGGGCCGTCGGTCGAAATAGTGCAGCTTGCCAAATGGGCGAGCCACAGGTGGTGCGGAAGGCTGCGCGCATTTTTCGTTGCGGCGTCACCGAGCACGCTGGTGGCGACACTTCCCACTGCGCGGTATCAACGCGAGCAGGTGAAAGTGTTGGGAGATTCTGAAGTCTCGTTGGCAGTAAGCGAGTACCGATCGATACTTGTTCAACGTGGTCCGCTCAAGTCACCAATTGAAGTGATGGTGGCGGCTGCACTGCTTGGTCCGGCTCTTGTGATTGTTCCCACGGTTGTTCGTGCACGTCTATTTGCTGCCTCGCTAAAGCGTCATGGTTTTTCGGTTGCGGTATTACCCGATGAGTGGGATAGCGCTGCTGGTGGTGTCGACGTAGTGATGGGTTCGCGCACAGCGGTGTTCGCGCGAGTTCCTTATTTGCGCAGCATTGTTGTTATTGACGAACATGATGACTCGCTGCGTGAAGAACGAACACCTACGTGGCACGCGCGCGATGTTGCCATTGAACGAGCTCGGCAACTGAACATTTCTTGTATCTTGGTATCTGCATTGCCAAGTGTTGTGGCCAAAGTTTGGGCAGGGAACAGGGTTTTGCAGTCTGGTGCACACGAAGCGCAAGCGGAGTGGCCGCAGATCCAGCTCATTGACAGAACTCTGGATGAGCGTTGGTCAAATTCGCTGTTGTCTTCTGATTTGATCGCGGAACTTCGCAATCATTCGCGCCGTATTGTTGCGGTTCTCAACACCAAAGGTAGAGCGCGACTGCTTGCATGCGCAGCGTGTAAGTCATTGGCCAGATGCGCAAATTGTGATGCAGCGGTTGAAATCGGCGAGACAGGACAGTTTTCGTGTCCGCGCTGTTCTACGCAGCGCCCGCAGGTATGCACGAAGTGTTCGTCTGCAAAATTTCTTACATTGAAACCAGGAGTGAACAAGTTGCGCGAAGAGATTGCCCAAGCTGCGGGGCGCAAGATTGCGGATGTAGTTGAAGTGACTGGAGGTGGCGACGATGCGTTTGCGATTGATCAATCAAAGATGTTGTTCGTCGGTACGGAAGCTGCGTTGCACCGCGTGCACGAAGCCGACACGGTGGTATTTCTCGACATCGATCAGGAACTTGCTGCGCCTCGGTATCGCGCGTCGGAAATTGTTGGCTCGCTATTAGTGCATGCAGCAAGGTTGGTTGGTCGCAGCGAACTTGGCGGCAAGGTCATGGTGCAAACGCACAGCATTGACAGTCCGGTGTTGCAGGCAATGGCGACACTACACATTGATGAGTATCTGCATTCTGTTTCCGAGATGCGTAGTTATATGAAACTCCCTCCATTCGGTGCGCTCGCACAGTTGTCGGGGGCAAAGATTGATGAAGCAATGAACGATCTTGCAAAAAATGTGTTCGTGCATGTTTCTGCATCTAGTGACGGTTCGTACTTGGTGAAAGCGTCAGACTGGCAAGTGTTGGCAGATGCACTCAGTGAAGTTGAGTCGACAAAAGGTGTCAGGCTGAAAATTCAGGTTGATCCGGCACGTGTGTAGGTTTTACGCGCAGAACACGAAATCCGCGTTTGCTCGTAAGCCGTTCTACCGAATATCCCTGCGAGGTAAGCCAGACTGCAAGTGAATCAGCCCCCAAATTGCGGTTGACAACGAGCCATGCTTCGCCAGTGGTGGACAACCTCGAGAGCCAAGTCAGTAGCAGTGTGTGAAGTTCTTGCTTGCCGATTCGGATTGGGGGATTCGACCACATCACATCGAAGCGAATTGAATCGTCTACTTCGTGAGGTGCAAGTGAGACCACGTTGAGCAAGTTGTTGTGCTGTGCATTTGACTCCGTGAGCTCGCGCGCACGTTCATTGATATCAATCGCGTACACCGTTGCATTCGGCGAATAGGCGGCGAGTGTAAGTGCAATTGGTCCGGCCCCACATCCAAGATCGAGAAAGTTGCCGGTGCTTGGCGGACGTGCGGCAGATTCAAGCAGCACCATGGTGCCTTGGTCTATACCTTTGCGCGAAAATACACCGCGGTCAGTGCCAATGGTGATCTCGCGTTCGGCCGCGCGAAGCACTGCAAAATTCTGGTGCTTTGAATGGGCAACAGAAGCAACCTGTGGTTGAGTGGTGAAGTATTGCTCGTCGCTCATAAGCCTCGCTAGCCTTACACGTTATGACGCAGTCACCGAACAAGAAGGGTTCTTCAATCCGCACGTACGGAGACCCAGTGTTGGCCGCGATGGCCGATGAAATTACCAACATTGACGGCAAGTTGGTGACGCTGGCTGAAGATATGTTTCGCGTGATGTATCAAGCCCCAGGACTTGGGCTTGCTGGTCCACAGATTGGCGTGCAGAAGCAAATCTTCGTTTACGACGTTGATGATGACCCACAGGTCATCATCAACCCAAAGATTGTTGAATCATCGGGAGAATGGATCTACGACGAAGGCTGTCTATCAATCCCTGGTTTATACGTTGAAATGCTGCGACCGAAAAAGGTGCTGGTCAGTGGGTTCACGCTTGAGGGCGACGAAGTACAAATCGAAGCTGACGAATTGCTCGCTCGTTTGTTCCAACACGAAATTGACCACTTGCAAGGTGTGTTGATGTTTGATCGCATGCTGCCTGAGCAACGCGAACTCGCAATCGTCGAATACGCAAAGGTAGGCGAGGGCCCAGCCGATGCCGAGCCGGTGTACTTACGACTTTCGTGACACCACTTGCGCCCCTGCCGCGCGAGCGCGCCAAGCGCATTGTGTACATCGGTACGCCAGAGATTGCAGTTGCCCCACTACAAGCACTTGTAGCCGAAGGGTTCGTCGTTGAACTTGTTGTCACAGGCGTTGACAAGCGAAGGGGCAGAGGCGCGGAAACGAGTGCAAACCCTGTGAAAGCTGCTGCGCTTGAATTGGGAATTGCTGCTTCGCACGACATCAATGATGTATTGAAACTGAATCCAGATGGTCTACTTGGAGTTGTGGTTGCGTTCGGCAGCATCATCGCGCCAGAGATACTGCACCATGCGCCGATGATCAATATTCATTATTCGCAACTTCCAAGGTGGCGAGGTGCGGCACCAGTCGAGCGCGCAATTCTTTCAGGGGATTCCACAACAGCAGTGTGCATTATCCAAGTTGTCGAACAACTCGATGCCGGCGACGTACTCGCATCTGCTTCATGCACGATTCGTGAAGAGGACTCAGTGTTAGCGCTGCGCGACCGGCTTGGACAGCTCGCGCTACCCCTGCTTGTTGATATCTGTAGCAATGGCGTAACTCGTCAAGATGCACAAACTGGAGAAGTTGTTGTTGCCAAGAAGATCGCTCCGCATGATCTAGCAATCAGTTGGTCGGCAAACTCAGATGTCATTTCACGTCAAGTCCGCTTGGGCAATGCGTTCACGTTCTTTGAAGGAAAACGATTCAAGGTTCACGAAGCAAGTCGAGCAACTGAGCAACTTCCTGCCGGATCCATCTCCGTGCAAGATGGAAGAGTGTTTGTCGGTGCGCATGAAGGATCGATACATCTGGTCACGGTTCAGCCAGAAGGTAAACCTCGAATAACCGCAATCGAGTGGGCGCGAGGTGCGCGACTGTCAAACGCAAGCGTGTTTAGTGACAGGTAGCCTGCGCATATGAGTCAAACGTCTGCAAATTCCCTAGATGGACGATTGCTTGGTCATGTTGAACAATTTGATTTTGATCGTGGACTTGGAATGATTTGGTCGAGTGGTCAGGAGTATCTGTTCCATTGCGCCGAAATTGTCGATGGAACCAGAGATATCAACATCGGAGCGTCGGTGTCATTCGTTGTAGCCCATCGCTTTGGGCTCGTAGAAGCATCCGAAATTGAAAAACTTCCGAGCTAATCGGGCTGAACGTTTCCTTTAATTTGCACGAACGCCAAGCGGATATTGGCCAGTGCCTCCGTGAGCGTGCTGAACTCTTCGCCGAGGCGTTCTCCGAGTCCCTCTACAACACATGCCACAGCATCGATCGCCAGGGCAGATTCCAGTAATCGTGGGGGATCGGCCGAGAGGTGAATGGCCGCAAGTTCATACAAACCCATGACATGGTTGACCACCACAACATTGGCGGGTGTACTGGCTATTCGTGCGCGTGCGTCGGCAAGAGCGGTCTCTGCGTCGTGTAACTGGTCATCGAAATCATCAGGAAAGAGGTCAGTTGGGTTGTCAGCCATCCCCGCTACGCTAATAGCCCAAGTGGGGAACGAGTTTCCTCCACCTGACCACAGATTTCAGTAATTCGGTGAATACCGCCGAGCAGCTGTCGAGTGCGTTTGGGTCGAGTGCGCAAGTTGCGACGCTATGCGTTGCGGGCGCTTCGGCTCTGCCGTGCCCGACTTCTTCTCGACATGTTCACCTCCACTAATAGGAGGCAACGCCACTTGCATAAGAGAGTAAAGCCATAGCACCGCCAACAAATGAGCCACGTTTCAACGAGCGAATTCGCGCACGCGAAGTTCGTCTTGTAGATGCAGATGGTTCACAGGTTGGAATTGTGAGCATTGCCGACGCACTCGAAAGAGCGCGTGTTGCAGAACTCGATCTCGTCGAAGTCGCTTCGCAAGCAGACCCACCCGTATGTCGCATTATGGACTACGGCAAATTCCGCTACGAAGAGTCGCAGAAGTTGAAAGAGTCCCGCAAAAAGACCGTGCAGATCACAATGAAAGAGGTCAAGTTCAAACCAAAGATCGGTAAAGCCGACTTCGACACCAAGGTTCGTCACATGCAGGAGTTCTTGCGTGAAGGACACAAGGTGAAAGTCACTTTGCAATTCCGCGGCCGCGAAGTTGCCCACCCTGAATTAGGTACCAAAATTTTGCACGCAGTAATCGAGCAATTGGGACCTGTAGCCAAGGTGGATACTCACGCGAGGCTTGAAGGTCGCAACATGACCATGGTTCTCTCTCCAGAAAAGAAGGCGCCAAAAAAGCCAGAAACAAAACCTGCTCCACAGGCCCAAGCAGCACCTGCTGTGCAAGCAACACCGGAGCCAGTAGCACCAGAGCCAGTAGCACCAGAGCAAGCACCGACCGAGAGTTAAACAGAGATTTACAGAAAGCAACAGGAGACAACATGCCAAAGATGAAGACATCAAAAACCGCTGCGAAGCGTTTCAAATTGACTGGTACGGGAAAACTTCGCCGTCAGCAGTCAATGCGACAGCACTTGTTTGAGCACAAGCCATCAACCCGCACCCGTCGCTTGGACGGAAGTGTTGATGTTCACTCCGGAGACGTAAAGCGCATCAAGCGCTGCCTCGGCCTTCGCTAAATCGAATCAGTTTTCAATTCAATTTTTGTAGTTACTAACGAAAGGATGTTGACATGGCACGTGTAAAGCGCGCAGTACATGCAAGGAAGAAGCACAAGGCAATTTTGGAAAAGGCGAAGGGTTACTACGGTGACCGTTCCCGCACATTCCGCTCGGCAAACGAACAGGTATTGCACTCCGGTCAATACGCGTTCCGTGACCGTCGCGCAAAGAAGGGCGAGTTCCGCAGCTTGTGGATTCAACGCATCAATGCCGGTTGTCGTCAGAACGATTTCAGTTACAGCCGTCTTATCGCAGGTTTGAACAAGGCTGGCGTCACTGTCGATCGCAAGATCATGGCCGACCTCGCAGTTCACGATCCAGCTGCGTTCGCGAAGTTGGTAGAAACAGCCAAGGGAGCGCTCGTCTGAGCGACGCACGCCTCGGATTTTCACATCCACGAATTCAACGACTGCGGCGCCTTCTTGGGCGCCGCAGTGCTCGTATTACGGACAATGCATTTGTCATCGAAGGCCATGTACTCATCGCTGAAGCGATCAGCGCTGGATGGAATATTGAAGAACAATTTATAGCGCCCGGTGGAATCGCTGTCCTTGGCACGTCTGCTCGAACATTTGAACTTGAAAACGGTGTGCTGGAGCGCGTTGCGAGCACAACGACGCCTCAACCTGTCATTGCGATTGCTGAGCGTCGAGTGTCAGAAGTTGAAGAACTTGAGTCGTGCGAATGGATCGTCATTGCTGACCAAATTTCTGACCCTGGCAATTTAGGAACCATTTTCCGTTCTGCCGAGGCAGCTGGCGCGTCGGGAGTTGTACTTACGCCTGGAACTGTTGAAGCTTTCAACTCGAAGGTCGTTCGTTCATCTGCAGGATCGATGTTTTACATCCCGGTTTTCGAAGATGTAACGATGGGAGAAGTGAAGCAGGCCGGTTTTTCACTTGTCGGAACTTCGTCGCATGAGCAACGGGGAAGCGTTCCGTTCACAGAGGCTTCGCTCACAGGCAGAATTGCCATTGTGGTTGGTAATGAAGCGCACGGCATGGATGACGCCGAATTGATCGACCAATGGATCACCATTCCGCATCGTGGTCGTAGTGAGAGCCTGAACGTTGCGATGGCTGCAACTGTCGTGTGTTTCGAAGTGGCACACCAGCGCGATACCGCTAACTAAGCCCATTTTGAAATTCTGGAACGACTAGCGTTGAAGACGAAATGTCTTCTTCAGCATCGATTTCCGGCGAGATTTCGCAGGCCCAAACTGCGGCAATAGATGCCATTGGTGGAGCAGTAGACGCAGCGGCCCTACGGTCGGTGCAGGCAGAACTTGCAGGTAAGAAGTCGGTGCTCACGGTATTGCGGTCGCAGCTTGGCAAGATCCAAGATGCGGAGGAACGCAAGACTGCTGGCCAGGCAATTAACGCGTGTGCTCAAACCATTGATGCTGCAATCGCCGACCGTATGTCGATGTTGCTGGCAGCGGAACGCGCTCAGCAAGTTGCGTCTGAGGCAATGGACTTGTCCGAATTTGTCAGCGTAAAGCGACGGGGCAGCACCCACATCGTCACGCAGGCAACGCAACGGTTGGAAGATGTGTTCATTGGTTTGGGTTTCCAAGTAGCAGAAGGTCCAGAGGTGGAAACCGACTTCTATAACTTCGAAGCTTTGAACATGCCAAAGACGCATCCTGCGCGCAGCGAGTTCGACACCATGTTCATCGAACCATCTTCTGCAGATCAAGAGCCAAATTCGGTTTTGCTGCGCACACATACTTCGCCTGTGCAAATTCGTGTGATGCAAACATGGAAGCCACCTATTTATGCAGTCATGCCAGGGCGCGTGTTCCGTCGCGATACTCCTGACGCAACGCACATGCCGGTGTTCCATCAAATTGAAGGCATCGTGGTTGATAAGGGAATCACGTTTGCGCACTTGGCGGGAATCATCGAAGCCTTTACCAAAGCATTTTTTGGAAACGAATTCACCAGCCGGCTTCGCCCATCCTTCTTCCCGTTCACTGAACCGAGCGCGGAGTTTGACATACGTCGAGCGAACGGCGCATGGATCGAACTCGGTGGTTGCGGAATGATGCATCCAAATGTGTTGCGCGCTGGTGGTATCGACCCAGACGAATACACCGGGTTTGCATTCGGATTCGGAATTGATCGCATGGCAAAAGAGCGACACAACGTTGAAGACATTCGCGAGATGTACACGAATGACCTGCGCTTCCTCAGGCAGTTCTCATGAAAATTCTGCATTCGTGGCTTAATGAGTTTGCAGACTTCGGCAGCGATGTTGATGCCATTGCCGATCGCATTACTCAACTTGGATTAGCCGTCGAATCTGTCGATCGCGTTGGCACACCGGTTAAGGGCGTGGTGTCAGCAAAAGTGTTGCGCCTAGAAAAGCACCCAGACGCAGCAAAAGTGACGCGTGTGTATGTTGACGCTGGCGACGGTGTGGAGCGCCATGTGTGGTGCGGAGCCACCAACATGAAAGCAGGCGACATCGTTCCGTTGGCAACACTGGGAACCAACATGCCCGATGGGCGAGTCATCACGCAGCGCGGAATATTAGGCATCGATAGCGAAGGCATGCTGTGCTCAGGAACCGAAATCGGTCTGAGCTCAGACGGAAGTGGCTTGCTTATTCTTCCTCAGGGCACAGCGCTTGGCCTCGACGTGTATGAGGCCCTTGGCGTCGACTCGGATGTGGTGTTCGACTTAGACGTCACCAGAAACCGTCCCGACTGCACTGGCTATTTAGGCGTTGCGCGGGATCTTGCGGCAGGTATGGGTAAGCAGTTGACCTTGCCAAAAATTGATACATCTGCAACGGGCAAATCGTTGTCCGTTCCTGTCACCATTTCTGCACCAGAGCGATGCGGTCGTTTCACCGTGCTCGTCATGTCGGGAATTTCAGTCACGCAATCTCCTGACTGGATTGCACGTCGACTTGCGCGCGCCGGAATGCGCTCAATCAACAACGTTGTGGATGTTTCCAACTTGGTCAATCTTGAGCTCAATCAGCCGAACCACGCCTATGACTTTGACTCGGTAAAAGATGGCTTCATCGTGCGTCTAGCGCACGATGGCGAGCAGTTCACCACATTGGACGCAGTTGAGCGAACACTCACCGCTAGCGATCTGCTCATTTGCAACGCACAAGACAAGCCAGTCGGAATCGCCGGAATCATGGGCGGACTTCAATCAGAAGTTACCGACTCGACAACGTCTATTGCCGTGGAAATTGCCTATTTCGAACCAGATGCATTGCGTGCAACTTCGACTCGACTTGCATTGCGTACCGAAGCCTCGCTTCGCTTCGAGCGCGGGGTCGATCCGTATGGTTCAGAATTTGCCGTTGCGCGCTTTGCCGAACTGTTGCGCATCACGTGTCCAAACTTGGTCGTTCATGCCGGCGCGACCGATGCACGAACCGAGGCGTTGCCTTTGCAAGTACGGACCACGCAAGTACGACTGAACACCATCAAACGAGTGCTTGGCATCGACATCACGGCAAAAGCATTGGAAAATCTGATTGTGCCAATCGGATTCACCATTGCAAAATCGGCTACTGATGGAGTTGTAGATGTCGGTATCCCATCGTGGCGCAATGATTGCAGTAGCGAAATTGACATTGTCGAAGAAGTCGCGCGTCATTATGGCTATGACAATTTAGGCAAGATTGTTCCAACATCGCCGGTGCATGGCCGTCTATCCGATGTGCAGCGTCGTCGGCGTATGTTGCGAGAAATTGTTGTTGCACTCGGCGCCAGTGAAGCGATGCCGAATCCATTTCTCGCGCCAGGCGATCTCGCGAAAGTTGGGCTCAGCGAGGACAATGCATTGAAACTTGCCAACCCGTTGGTTGCTGAAGAGAGTGTGTTGCGAACATCGCTTGTTCCCGGAATGTTGAAGTCGATTGCCTATAACCAATCGCACCGCATTCGCGACATTTCGTTGTTCGAAATCGGTCATGTGTATCCGCAAGGGAAGGAAGTTCTTCCCGATGAATACGAGTCGCTCTGCATCATGGTCGCCGGGGCAGATGCTTCTGTTGCCATGGATTTGTGGAGCCAAGTTTCAACAGCTCTTGGTATTGGTGCTCAGCTCGCTCAAGACCAACCACCAGCGGGTTATCACGCAACGCGAAGTGCGCAGCTCAAGCGCGGCAAAATGGTGCTTGGCTCGGTGGGAGAGATTGACCCAACGGTGTTGGCCAATGCGGGCATCGTGGGACGCGTTGCGAGTCTTGAAGTCAACCTTTCAATTGTGCTGAACGAAGTACCAAAACCGCAGTCCGCCCAAGTGGTGAGTAAGTATCCATCGAGCGATTTCGATTTGGCCTTTGTTGTTGCGAATAGTGTTGCAGCGGCCACCTTGGTGAAGACGCTTCGTCAGGCTGGTGGCAACCTGCTCATCGACGTTGCATTGTTTGACATTTACCGAGGCAAGGGAGTGAGCGATGATGCGCGCAGCCTGGCCTACCGGTTGCGCTTGCAGGCTCCCGACCGCACCCTGACGGATGTGGAAGTATCGGATGTACGGGCGAAATGTATTGCCGCCGCTGAAAAGCTGGGAGCAACCCTGCGGGGGTAGCTCTTTAAGGTCGTTGCATAGTTATGCGGCCTTCTGTATAATTATGCAATGATATCGGTCGGCATAATTGGAGCATCTGGGTTTACTGGTGCGGAGTTGTTGCGTATATGCGCATCTCATCCACATTTCGAAGTGAAGTATGCAACTGGCGATTCGCAGGCGGGCACGCTCGCGCGTTCGTTGTATCCATCGCTTGCAGCAACGTATCCAAATTTGGTGTTCGAAGAATTCGATCTTGCAAAAGCGCTTGCCTGCGACGTGGTGTTTCTTGGCCTTCCACACGAAGCATCACTCGAACTTGTGCCGCAACTCGTCAATCGAGTGAAACTCGTTGTCGATCTTTCAGCGGCTTATCGATTGACAGATGTCTCGCAGTATCCGCAGTGGTATGGGTTTACACACACTCATCCAGATCTTGTTGCCAATGCGGTGTACGGCCTTCCCGAATTGAACCGCGAAGCTTTGAAAACCGCGAAGTTGATTGCAACGCCAGGTTGCTATGTAACAGCAGCAAGTTTGGCGCTTGCGCCGCTAGTGAAGGCTGGCGTTATCGAAACGCAAGGTGTCATCGTTGATGCTGCTTCTGGTGTGTCGGGCGCAGGTCGTGCGGCGAAACATTCGAATTCGTTTAATACGGTTGATGAAGACTTCACGGCTTATGGGCTGCTTGACCACAGGCACACTCCAGAGATCGAGCAGGTTACGGGAGCACAAATCTTGTTCACTCCTCATCTTGCGCCAATGAACCGCGGCATACTCGCAACGTGTTACGCGCGGCCAGCTGCAGGCACAACACCAACAACTGCTTCTCTTTTGGCCACTCTCGCGCGTGCATACGCGAAAGAGCCACTCATAGTTGTTGGCCAGAACTCACCATCAACTAAAGCAACACTCGGCACAAATGTCACGCACATCACCGCGCGTTACGACGAACGCACGGGTTATGTAATGGTGCTCAGTGCATTAGACAATTTGGCAAAGGGCGCATCGGGCGGAGCAGTGCAAGCTACAAACGTTGCACTTGGGTTGAACGAGCTCGACGGACTTTCGATGGTGGGGATGTACCCATGAGCGAGTTGATGAACGAATCGCATGAGCGTGTAGGCGCGCTGCTCATTGAAGCGTTGCCTTACATTCAGCAGTTCGCAGGAAAAACTGTTGTCGTGAAATACGGCGGAAACGCGCTTGCTGGAGCCAGTGACGCAGATGCCGCAGGAACATTCGCCCAAGACATTGCGCTCATGCACGCTGTCGGCATCAAGCCCGTCGTTGTTCACGGTGGCGGGCCACAGATCAGCGCGTTGATGGAGCGTCTAGGAAAGAAACCCGAATTTCGTAATGGCTTGCGGGTAACCGATGCCGAGACAGTGGAAATTGCGAGCATGGTATTGCTCGGCACGGTGAACCCGCAGTTGGTTTCAGCGATCAACGTGCACGGCGCCTCCGCGATCGGTGTTTCCGGGCAAGATGCTGGTCTGCTTCGCGTAACGCAACGCGACCCAGAGTTGGGCTTTGTCGGTGACATTGCTTCGGTAGACCCCGCGGTATTGAAGAGCGCCATTGCCGATAATGCGGTACCCGTGGTTGCCACCATTGGAACAGATGCTTCTGGTCAGGCGTACAACGTCAATGCCGATACGGCCGCAGCCGCAATTGCTGTTGCGCTCGGTGCAGAAAAGCTCATCTACCTCACGGATATTGAGGGCCTGCGCGCGAACAAGGATGATGCCTCATCAATTATTCGTCGTACGACAGCAACGGAGATTGCGAGATTGATGGCTAACGGCTCAATCGATGGTGGCATGATTCCAAAAATGGAGAGCTGCGTAGAAGCAATTACGAGTGGAGTGTCTCGCTGTCACATTTTGGACGGACGCATACCTCATGTATTGCTTATCGAGTTATTCACCATTGCTGGTGTTGGAACAATGATCACTGCAGATCAGGAAGTAGGGAAGAAATGACATCACACGCATTCGCCACAACGGGTAACTATTGCCCATTCATTCCGGTTTTCGGTCCGCCTCAGGTTATGTTCGAGCGTGGATCGGGAACGCAGTTATGGGACGTCGATGGCAAGCGCTATCTCGACTTCCTCTGCGGGATCGCTGTTACTTCTCTTGGCCATAGCAATCCAGTTGTGACCGCAGCCATTGCGGAGCAAGCAGCAACGCTGATGCACGTCAGTAATTTTTTCGCTAATCCAGTTGCAACAGAGACCGCAGTTCTCGTCGACCAGCTGTTGGGTGGGGGCGGACAAGTTTTTTTCTGTAACTCTGGCGCCGAAGCCAACGAGGCTGCAATCAAGCTTGCGCGTAAGTTCGGTGGTCGCGGGCGACACACCGTTGTGAGCGCACTGGGTAGCTTCCACGGCCGAACGCTTGCTGCGCTCGCTGCTACCGGCCAGCCAGCCAAACATGAACCATTTAAGCCAATGCCACAAGGATTCAAGCATGTGGTGTTCGACGATATTGCAGCACTTGATGCCGCGGTAGATGGATCTGTTGCAGCGGTGTTGTTAGAACCGGTACAGGGCGAGGGTGGCGTAATTCCTGCATCACAGGAGTACATGAAGTTTGCAGAAAAGATTTGTCGCGATCGCGGTGTATTGCTGATGATCGACGAAGTACAAACTGGCTACGGAAGAACTGGTTCGTGGTTTGGCTTTGAGCACTATGGCATTTCGCCAGACGTGGTGATCATGGCCAAGGCCATGGGTAACGGAATGCCAATTGGTGGAATTTGGGCGAAGAAGGAAGTTGCATCGGTGTTTAAGCCTGGCGACCACGGCAGCACATTTAGTGGAACGGCAATTGCAACTTCTGCTGCGCGTGCGACCATCAAGGAAATGCAACGACTCAATGCTCCGCAAATGGCATTCGACAAGGGTGCGCTACTTACCTCGTTGGTACAGGCAATTCCCAAAGTCGTGTCAGTTCGCGGACGCGGACTGTTGTTGGGTGTCGAACTTGCAGAAGGCGTCGATGCCAAGGAAGTGCAACTGCAGTTGTTGAAAAATGGATTGGTCACCAATGCGGTGACCGCAACCGCATTGCGCCTTGCCCCGCCACTCACGGTGTCTGAAGACGAAATCCGTGAAGCAGTGAGCATCATTGCTGCGGTACTGAAGGGCGCTTAGTTATGGCGCATAGAAATTTTTTGCACGCCTACGACATGTCGGCAACCGAATTGAAGCGTGTGCTCGCTCTAGCTCAAGCACCGATTGCGCAACTTGGTCGGCCACTGGATGGAAAGGGTGTCGCCCTCATTTTTGAAAAGCCTTCTAATCGCACTCGCCACAGTATGGAAATGGCTGCGGTGCAGTTGGGTGGTCACCCGGTGTACACCCGCGGAGAAGAAGTCGGAATGGATGTGCGCGAGTCAGTTGAGGACATTACGAACGTGATGTCGGGTTACCACGCCATATTGTGCGCCCGGGTGTTCGATCACGGCGTATTGCATCGAATGGCTGCAGTTTCATCGGTGCCAATCGTCAACATGCTCAGTGATTTTGCGCATCCGCTACAGGCGGTTGCTGATGTGTTGACGATGCAGCAAAATTTCGGTGATCTCGCCGGAAAAACAGTGACGTACGTTGGCGACTTTAACAATGTTGCGCGTTCGCTATGCGAAGCATCGGCAATGCTCGGTATGCATATTCGCCTTGGCTGTCCTGAGGGCTACGACGCTCCCGACAACGAACTGCTCGGTCTCACCGAACTTGGTGCCGCATCGGTAGAGCAGTATCGCGACATTGCCATTGCGGTGAGTGGTGCACACGCTGTACACACCGACACGTGGACGTCTATGGGGCAGGAAAGCGAATCAGCTGAACGTGAGGCAACATTCGCTGGTTTCGAAGTAACAACTGAAATGATGGCGCTTGCAGAAACGAATGCAATTTTTATGCATTGTTTGCCGGCCCATCGCGGCCAAGAGGTTGCATCTTCGGTAATCGATGGTCCGCAAAGCAGGGTTTATCCGCAAGCACATAACAGGATGCACGCCGCACGTGGAGTGCTCGCGTTTCTGATGGGAGAACAAAAGTGACCACAAAAGTTCAGCGCCAGGGAGCAGTTGCGCAACTCATTTCTGATCATGATGTAACCAGTCATACGCAACTTGTTTCGTTGTTAAAGAAGTCGGGGATAGCGGCAACTCAAGCCACTGTGTCGCGCGACTTAGAAGAAATTGGTGCTGTCAAAGTACGCACATCGCACGGCGAAACTGCTTACGCCATTCCAGAGTTCGAACCCGATCGCATCGCGCCGCTCGAACAGTTGCGTCGCGTACTTGCCGAATGGGTTGCAGATATTCAGATCAGCGAACCCATTGTCATCATTCGTACACCGCCTGGTTGTGCGCACGTTGTTGCATCAGCTCTTGATCGCTCGCGCATTGAAGGCCTTGCGGGAACGGTTGCCGGTGACGACACCATGTTCTGCGTAGCGAGTCAAAGTTACGGAGCAAAGAAACTTGCAGCGCATCTTGGCAAACTTGCCGGTTTGCAAAAAACGAAGGGTTCGAAATGACCGATAATCAATCTCAGCCACTGTGGCATGGCAGGTTTAGTAGCGGCCCGGCAGAAGAACTCTTGGCGTTCACAGAAAGTTTGTCGTTTGATAAGCGACTGTGGAAAGACGATATTGCTGGTTCGCTGGCGCATGTGAAAGGCCTTGGCCATTCCGGAATATTGCCTCAGTCTGAAGTCGCACAGATTGAATCCGCATTGCATCAAGTCGCAGACGAATTCGCTAATGGAACTTTTGAATTCGTTGCAGGCGAGGAAGACATTCACACTTCGATCGAACGACGGGTCACGCAAATTGCAGGTCCTGTCGGAGGAAAGGTGCACACGGGGCGCAGCCGCAACGATCAGTGCGTCACCGCGCTTCGATTGTGGACCAAACGCGAACTCGCTGCGCTTGCTGAACGCATCATTGTGTTGTGCGATGTGCTCACTCAACGTGCCGACTTGGCAGGTTGGGGAGACGATGGTGTGTATCTGCCTGGCTATACGCATGTGCAGCGCGCACAGCCTGTGTTGCTGGCGCATCACCTCATGGCACACGCGTGGGCATTCACACGCGACATTGATCGTTTGATCAGCACGATCAAACGGGCAGACGTTTCACCATTAGGAGCAGGTGCGCTCGCAGGTTCGTCATTGCCGCTTGACCCCGACTTCACCGCTCGTGAAATGGGGTTCGCGGACCGTTTTTCCAATTCTCTCGACGCGGTTTCTGACCGCGATTTTGTTGCTGAGGCATTATTTGACCTCGCGCTCATCGGTACGCACTTATCCCGCATCGGCGAAGAGTGGGTGCTATGGACTTCAGAAGAATTTGGGTTCGCCACACTTGATGATCGTTATGCAACCGGATCTTCAATGCTGCCGCAAAAAAAGAATGCTGATATTGCAGAACTCGCACGTGGCAAAGCCGGTCGACTGATTGGCAATCTCACAGGCCTGCTCACCACATTGAAAGGCTTGCCGCTTGCCTATAACCGCGACTTGCAGGAAGACAAAGAACCGCTGTTCGACTCATATGACCAAGTTTCATTGGCTGTTGGAGCACTCACTGGAATGATTCAGACCGCATCGTTTAATGCCGACCGCATGCGCGCGGCAGCAGATGTTCAGTCGTTGTCTGCAACAGACTTGGCCGAGTATCTCGTACGCAAGGGGACACCATTTCGTCAAGCGCACGCCATTGTTGGTGCGCTGGTTCAACAAGCACTTTCCGGCTCGCAATCGTTGCAACAACTTGTCGCTGCTTCGTCAGAATTTGATGCCGATGCGCTACATGTCATCGGTGCTGGGGTAGGCGTGCAACTTCGCTCGTCTCCTGGTGCTGCCGGACCACGTGCTGCTGAAAGCCAACGTGCACGTTTCGCCTCAGTTATTGGGTCACTTCGGGCGTCGCTCGCGATCTAGCATCTATCTATGGCTCAATTTGGAGACGTAGTTCAAGAGTTTGCCTCGCGCGGACTCATCCACGACTCCACTGATCGCGCCGAACTCACGAAGCGCAGCACAACATCGCAGATGGCTGCTTACGTAGGTTTTGACCCAACGTCAGACTCGCTCCATGTTGGCAACCTGTTGGGTCAAATTAGTTTGCGTCGATTTCAATTGCTCGGGCACAAACCAGTGGTGTTAGCCGGTGGCGCAACCGGAATGGTCGGCGATCCATCTGGTCGCAGTGAAGAACGCAATTTGCTTGATGCAGACACGCTTGCTCACAACGTTTCTTGCATTAAAGGTCAACTCGAACGCATTCTCGATTTTGGAACAGGTGCGAATAATGCAGTGTTGGTTGACAACGCAACGTGGACAAAAGATGTTCCAGTGCTCGACTTTTTGCGTGACGTTGGCAAATACATCACCGTTAATCAAATGATGGCAAAAGACTCGGTGAAGTCGCGTATATCCGACGGAAACGGTTTGTCGTTTACCGAGTTCAGCTACATGTTGTTGCAAGCAAACGATTTTCGACACCTCTGTGAACATCTCGATTGCGAAATGCAAATGGGTGGATCCGACCAGTGGGGCAATATCACCGCAGGCATTGACCTTATTCGCAAACGTTTAGGACGTGAATCGTTCGGACTTACGTGGCCACTCGTCACTAAATCAGATGGCACCAAGTTTGGTAAAACAGCAGATGGTGCAGTGTGGCTTGATGCCAAGCGCACATCGCCGTACCAGTTCAGACAGTTTTGGATGCAAGTTTCCGACATTGATATTGAACGCATGTTGCCACAGTTCTCATTGCGACCGATGGAAGAAGTTGCGTCGATATTGAGCGAACAACGACTCAGTCCAGAAAAGCGCGTTGCGCAACGAACATTGGCAAATGAAATCACATCAATGTTGCACGGCGAAGAATCTGCGAACGCAGCAGAACAAGCAGCCGATGTGTTGTTCGGTGCGAATCCTGTTTTCGCAAGTGAAGCAACATTGAATTTGATTGCACAAGAAGTTGCAGTGACACAAATGGGTACAGCGGTGTTGCATGATGCAATAGGCGTACTTGTCACCACAGGTTTGGCCGCGTCAAACTCTGAAGCCCGCCGGTTATTGCAGCAGCGCAGCGTACGGGCCAATGGGGAACAGCTCGATGAACACGGCAAACTTGACAAGATTGCCTTGCTCCATGGGCGCTGGATGCTCTTGCGTAAGGGCAAAACGGCCTACCATTTGCTCGACTTCGCCGGCTAATAACCATACGCAGTAAGGGTTTCAGCCTTAAACGTCAGCAAACCCATGCGGGCTATGAGGCGCGCCTAACGGCGTGCCCGAGGTCTCCGCAAAGCCAAAAGAAATAAGGGTTTTTCTTTGGAGGGAGGTTGACGCAGGCCATTTCCCCCCGCTAGATTTGCACTCCGCCTCATGGGCAGGTTTGTTGTTCTGCAACGAATCGGTTTATGTGCGGCAACCGAATGTTATTACCGAGTGATGAAGTAATTCATTAGCTCGAGTAACACAAGGTGATTGCTCCTTGAAAACGAAAGAGAAGACTGAACGCCAGTGCGGGCAGTAGGACACGATCCGCAAGGATCGCAGTTTTACTGTTCGTCAATTCCGGTCGGATGAAAATCCGGCCAAACAAAACATCGTTGAGAAATCAACAAAATCAATTATCAATCAGTAGAGCTACTGATTGGTCAGGAAACGTTGGTGCGGATAAGCCGAAAGGCTGACAATACCAACGCGGACTTTCCAGAATTCAACCTGCTCAGTTGCGATACGCAAGTATTTGACTGAAACAGGAAGTTCTTGACGGAGAGTTTGATCCTGGCTCAGGACGAACGCTGGCGGCGTGCTTA
>JBAXBR010000002.1:0-100129 GCA_037141855.1 Actinomycetota bacterium
ATTCGCGTCCAAGTCGTCCACGTGGCGATGACGATCGCCCAAGTCGCGCACGCAGCTTTGATGATCGTCCAGCGCGTCCGCAGTCGGATGCGCAACGTCGTGCCGATGAAGTACGTTCACGCACAGGTGGTCGCCGTTATGACCGCGATGCAGCACCGCGTAACGATCATCAGCAAGAGCGTTGGAGTGATGAAGGTTCGACTCGTGCACCACGTCGTGGATCGGGAAGTCGTGACAACGATGCGCCAATCCATTTGGAGCGTGACGAGAAGCGTGCCTCAGCACCAGCTTTAGCTCACGTTGAAGCAACTGTTGGCAAAAAGATCGCTGGCATTGTTGGCGATCCTGCAGCGAAGCGTTTGATTGGCAAACTTGCACTTGCACTCGATGCATTTGAAAAGGGCCGTTACCAGGACGCAAAACGAATCATCATTCCCATCACGCGTGAGTGCGAGGGAGTGCATCTCATTCACGAAATCGCGGGTCTGTCGTTGTACCGTCTTGGTCAATGGCGCGATGCTGCCGATCATTTGGAGAAAGCACGCGTTGCAATGCCTGCTTCAACGTTGAATCACCCAGTTCTTGCTGACTGTTATCGCGCGCTCATGCGTTACGAAAAAGTTGATGAATTGTGGAAAGAGTTGAAGGATGCTTCACCGGATCCTGCAATTGTTGCTGAGGGCCGCATTGTCGCGGCCAGCGCTCAAGCCGATAAGGGCGACATTCAAAACGCCGTTCGTATCATGCAGCAGACCAAAAAGGATCCTGCAAAGGTTCGTGAACATCACTTACGCGAGTGGTACGTACTTGCAGACTTGTATGACCGTTCAGGTGACGTGATTAACGCTCGTGAATGGTTTAAGAAGATTGCACATAACGACCCGGATTTCTCTGACATCCGCGATCGTCTTGCGACAATCGGCTCGCACTAGCGCGTATTCATTTCTCGCACTACGAACCCGGTTCGTAGCTTTGGGGAAAAAAACGTAGATTTCGGTGGCATGAGCAAACCCTCGTTTGCCGTGCGCTGAATTTCTGCGACACTGACTGGTCGAATGAGGATTGCAGCTGTTGCATCGCTCGTACGCAGTTCGTGTTGAATTTCGGTTACTCCGTGCTGATAACGAACTTCGTGTTGAACATTTGATAATGCGTGTTCAAGATACGCGCTATCTAGGTTGCGTACCCCAGCAAATTTTTCTGCAATAGGCGTGAGCCAATGTGCTCGTCCTGTTTTGCCGACGAGGCACAGTGATCCGCGCTTGTTCATTTGAGACAATGTTGTTGGACCAACTGGGTCTGCGTCGGTGAAGGTGAAAAATGGAGAAAGTGCTGCAGCTAATTCTTTGTAGGAAATGCCTTCGTAGAGCCGATGAATCGCTGCAACGCTGAGTTGCTCGTCAATGAGTTCGTTGATGTACGTCATGGTGAGCTCAGCGGCTGTTGTTGTGCTGCCAGTACGCGCACGTGTTTCGTCGCGATACGTGCGACTTATGGCGTAACGATGATGTCCGTCGGCAATGACTACGGGATGGCTCGAAACAGCTTCGGAGATTTGAGTAATTCGTTGCGGATCGGTAATTCGCTCAACACTATGAATGACACCTAGTTCGTCGGTGAATTCTCCAAGTGGTTCGCCAGGTGCAATGAGCAAACTTGACAGGCCGGGCGCAAGCGAAAGCCCCCACACGGGGGAGAGGTTTGCATCCGTTGCGCGGGTGAGTTCAAGTCGATCAGTTTTGGCCTTCGGTGTGGTGCGTTCGTGAGGGAGTACTCCGCCCGCGCCTTCATCCACAACTTCCAATGCGCCAATAACTCCAACAACATTGCGATGCTTGCCAGTCGTGTCCGTAAATTTCATTCGGTACACGGTGTAGGAATTGGACTCGTCACGCACGACAACGCCAGATGTAATCCATTCGGAGAGCACCGCAGATGCGTGTTCGTATGCGCTACCTGAAGCGGATTGCGGCATATCAACATGAACGATGTTGTATTCATGCCTGCTGGCAAGAGCATTGCGGTCGCTTTCTGAAAGGACGTCATACGGCGGCGAGCACACATTATTGAGATCTAAATTGCGCCGATAACGGAGCGCCTGAAAGGGTTCGAAACGAGGCACAATTACAGTGTGCCATTGAAGCCTGCAATTTTGTGCGATCTTGACGGAGTCGTGTGGCTCATGCATCAGCCGATCCCGGGTTCGGTCGATGCCATTCGCAAACTCCGCAAAGCAGGACACCGCGTGCTATTCGTGACGAATAATTCCCATTCAACCGCCGATGAGCAAGCGTCAATTCTTGAAAGTATTGGAATTCCTGCAATTGGCGATGTGATTACGTCATCGCAATCAGCCGGCGCGTTACTCCACGCTGGCGAGCGTGTATTGACTTGCGGGGGTCCTGGGGTGATGCAGGCAATAATCGATGCAGGTGCGGTTGTGGTCGGGCGCTCTGATGACCCGAACTTGCCAGATGATATTGAAGTAGATGTGGTTGTTGTCGCGTTTCATCGAACTTTTGACTTCGCAGGACTGACACGTTTGTCTGCAAAGATTCGCCAGGGTGCACGGTTCATTGCAACGAACGACGACGCAACGTATCCAACTCCTCATGGAGTCATTCCCGGAGGTGGATCAATCGTTGCGGCAGTCGCGACAGCTTGTGGTGTGCAGCCAACAATCGCGGGCAAACCATACGCACCGATGGCGAACCTTGTGCGCAGCGTGCTTGGCGACGCGGAAATGTCGAGTGTGTGGATGGTGGGAGATCGGGCTTCGACTGACGGAGCATTTGCACAAACTCTCGGATGTCATTTTGCGCATGTGCGCAGTGGGGTTACTCACGCCAAAGACGAAGTGCTTGGCGCCGATTTCGAAGGAAACGACTTAGCAAGTTTTGCGGATTTCATTCTTGAGAAGTACAAGTAGGACGTGAGTACTCGCCGAGTTCGTATTGACAGCGCGCTGGTAGCGCGTGGGCTCGCAGGAAATGCGGAGGAAGCCAAGAAGCTCATCGCAGATGGTGTGGTGTTGGTGAATGGTTCACTGGTGATGACTCAGGGACGTCAAGTTGCCCCCTCTGATGAATTGCGCGTGAAGATTGCCGATCAATTCGTGTCGCGTGGTGGGATCAAGTTGGAAGCGGCGCTTGCAGCATTTTCAATTGATGTTCGCAATATTCGGGCGCTCGACGCCGGAGCATCCACGGGTGGGTTTACCGACTGTTTATTGCAACGCGGCGTCATGCAGGTGGTTGCAGTCGATGTTGGTAAGTCGCAGTTACATGAACGGGTTGCCACTGATGATCGGGTTGTTGTCATTGACGCATTTAACGTTCGGCAGATGCTCGACGACCCTCGGGATTTACCGGAACCATTACGGACTCCCTTTGACCTTGTGGTTGCCGATCTGTCATTCATCTCATTGCGCACGGTTACACAGGCACTCGTTGCGCGGATTTCGCCAAATGGCGACCTTGTGGTGTTAGTGAAACCACAGTTTGAAGCCACCAAGAGTGAAGTTGACAAGAGTCAGGGTGTCATTGCCGATCAGACCATTCGCGACCGCGTACTTGAGGAAGTAAATGGCTCCTTTGCGGCACAAGGTTGGGAAATGCGCGGACGCATTGAGTCGCCGATTCATGGCGCTGAGGGCAATGTTGAATATTTGGTCTGGTATAGGTTTAGGGCGTGACAATGATGAGGGCGAGCAGATAATGGCGAACATTTTCGTGGTCGCGCACCATTCGCGTTCTGAAATACCGCTTTTGATCGCCGATTTGCGTGCATGGTCAGATGACCGTGGGCATCAATTGTGGATGAATGATTTCGATGCTCAGGCGCTGAATTGTCCTGAGCTTGCAAATCCTCGTCACGCAATGGACGCCGATCTGTTGGTCAGTCTTGGCGGGGACGGAACCGTGTTACGTGCCGTACACATGCTTGATGGTGCTCCAGTTCCCATCCTTGGTGTGAATGTTGGAACGCTCGGCTATCTCACCGAGATAGATCCAGAAGAGTTAATCGATGCCTTAACTAAATGGGAATCCGGAACAACGGGTACGGACTACGTAATTGATGCGCGCATGATGTTGAATGTCACGCTGCACAAGGCAGATCGCTCTGCTTCGGTTTCATGGCGAGCGCTTAATGAAGCAGTGCTCGAGAAGCATCAATCAGGACACACCATTTGGTTGGACTTGGTAATTAACGGACAAGACTTCGCGCGCTATTCCGCAGACGGACTCATTGTTTCTACGCCAACAGGAAGTACGGCGTACTCAATGAGTGCCCGCGGTCCTGTCGTTTCCCCGCGGCATCGTGCATTGTTGATCACCCCGGTCTCTCCGCACATGTTGTTTGATCGATCGCTCGTCCTTGACCCACACGAGTCGGTACACATCAAGGTTGTGGGAACTCGTCCAGTGGATTTAGCAATAGACGGTCGCGGGGTGGCGAGCCTGACTCAGGACGACTTGGTCGTTTACGCTCCCGATACTTGTCAGGCAATTTTTATTCGTTTGTTTAAAGAACCTAAGTTTCATCAAATCGTGCGAGCGAAATTTGGTTTGGGAGACGAATAGTGCTCACTGAGCTACATATTGAGAACCTTGGTGTAATTGACACACTCGATCTACAGCTAACAGAAGGTTTGGTTGCTCTTACCGGCGAAACTGGTGCCGGTAAAACCATGATTGTTGAGGCAATCAACTTGCTTGTCGGTGGGCGAGCCGATGCTGGAATGGTTCGTCCTGGCGCAACTGAGGCCCGCGTGGAGGGTCGCTTCGTCTTTGGCGAAGATGAAGTCATTTTGTGCCGAACGATTCCTCTCGACGGGCGATCGCGCGCTTATGTGAATGGGCGATTGGCAACTGTTGGGCAGTTGTCAGAACACGGACTCGATCTGGTTGATATGCATGGTCAGCATGCTCATCAAAGCTTGCTTGGTGCAAAGGCGCAGCGCGAAGCGCTTGATGCCTTCGCCAAAGTCGATCTTGAACCCCTACGAAGCGCGCGAGCTACCGTGACCGAAATTGACGCTGCTCTTGCCACTCTCGGCGGTGATGATCGAATGCGGGCGCGTGAAATTGATCTCCTTCGTTTTCAAGTAAACGAAATTGTTGACGCCGCACTACTGGGGTCCGACGAAGACGAGCTTCTCTCTCGTGAAGAAGATGTGCTCGCCGACGCGGTGAATTATCGCGAATCACTGTGGAAAGCAGTCGCATCCCTCGCTGAAGACTCTGGAGCCACCGACAACTTGGGAACTGCTGTTGCAGCGCTCAGTCATAAGGAGCCGTTTGCCGGTTTTGTTGCAAGGTTGAAGGCGTTGCAAGGCGAGTTAGAGGATGTTTCGGCAGACATCAGAGACGAAGCCGAATCGATTGAAGAAAATCCTGCCCGTCTAGAAGCTGTTCGACTGCGCCGCCAGTTGCTCGTAGATCTGCGCCGTAAATACGGAGACTCACTCGTCGAGGTAATTAATTACGGAGTACAGAGTGCTACGCGATTGGCTGAGTTGGAGTCATTTGAAGCTCGTGCGGCATCGCTCGATCAGGAACGTGAAATTGCAGTTCGAAAACTTGAACAGGCTCAAGCCGTTGTGGGCAAAGCTCGACGCGACGGCGCGGGGCCTCTCGCTCAGCAAGTGCAGAAAAACCTGCGCACGCTTGCCATGGCCCATGCCGTCATTGATGTTTCGGTTGGAGCAGATCCGGGTGACGAAGTGGTGTTCCTGTTGGCGGCAAACCCGGGTTCTCCCGTCATGCCGCTTACCAAAGTTGCCTCTGGCGGTGAGCTCGCACGAACCATGTTGGCGTTGCGTTTGGTGTTGTCATCTGGCCCAAACACGTTGGTCTTCGATGAAGTTGATGCAGGCATTGGCGGAGAAGCTGCAGTCGCTGTTGCGCAGGCGCTGGCCCAACTTGGAAAGCGTCATCAGGTGCTCGTGGTAACCCACTTACCTCAGGTGGCGGCCGCTGGTCATGCCCACATTCAGGTATCAAAGACGGTGCGCAGTGGCAAAACGTTTGCGCAGGCAGCGACGCTGGGCGAGGAAGATCGCATTACGGAAATTGCGAGGATGCTTTCTGGTGGCGTTGCCGAGGCAACCGCGCTCGAACATGCCCGTGAATTGTTGCGAGACAGCCATAAATCCACCACTGTTGGAGAGGCAGCGCCGAAGCGTTCTCGGCGGTAGTCGTCGACAGGTTATGCTTATCTCCCGTCGTGAGGTAATCGGTTCTTCGACAGGACCATGAGAGCGGACGGAGAGTGAAAATGCCAAAGCACGTGTTCGTGACAGGTGGCGTTGCTAGCTCCCTTGGAAAAGGTTTGACTGCTTCATCGCTCGGAAGACTTTTAAAAATGCGTGGGTTGCGTGTGACCATGCAAAAACTGGATCCGTATATCAACGTTGATCCAGGAACAATGAATCCATTTGAACACGGTGAAGTTTTTGTTACCGATGATGGTGGTGAAACCGACTTGGATCTTGGTCACTATGAACGCTTCATTGACGAAAATTTATCGCGCTCATCAAATGCGACAACGGGCAGTATCTATCAAGCTGTACTAGCTGCTGAGCGAAGAGGCGATTACCTCGGTCGTACCGTTCAGGTGATTCCGCATGTGACTGACGAGATTCGTCGCCGAATTAAGCGCCTTGCAACCGAAGACGTCGACGTGGTGATTACCGAAATTGGTGGCACCGTTGGCGACATTGAAATTCTGCCATTCCTTGAAGCAGTTCGTCAGTTCCGCAACGAAGTTGGTCGCGACAATGTGTGTTATGTGCACGTCACTTTGGTTCCATTTATTGGTCCAAGTGGTGAACAAAAGACAAAGCCAACACAGCACAGCGTCACCGAACTACGTTCGCGCGGCATACAACCAGACATCATCGTGTGTCGAAGTGATGAGCCAATTAGTGATCAGCTGAAACGCAAGATTTCCAATCAGTGCGACGTTGAGCAAAAGAATGTCATCAACGCGGCTGACGCTCGCAACATTTACGAACTTCCGCTCATTCTTCACGACGAAGGTCTTGATACGCAGATCTGCGATGTATTGCGAATTGATGCACCTCTAGATCTCACACCATGGCGCGAAGTTGTAGCCCGGGTTGAAGCATCAACTGCGCCAGTTCGAATTGGGCTTATTGGTAAATACGTAGAACTACACGATGCTTACTTGTCTGTTGTTGAAAGTTTGAAGCACGCAGGATTCCACCATGCGGCCAATGTTGAGGTTGTATGGATTCAAGCAGAAAATGTTGAAGGCTTACTTGCTGACGAACAGTTGGCAACTCTTGACGGCATTGTCATTCCCGGTGGCTTCGGTGCTCGTGGAGTGGAAGGCAAAATTCGCGCAGCCGAATATGCCCGCGAACATGGTGTTCCGTGCTTAGGGCTGTGCCTTGGGATGCAGGTCATGACGATTGAATTCGCACGACACGTGCTTGGTCTTTCTGATGCGCATTCAACTGAGTTCGATCCAACTACGCAAAATCCTGTCATTGACCTCATGGTCGATCAACGAGATATCACTGAAAAAGGTGGAACAATGCGCCTTGGTGCGTATTACGCACAACTTGAACCGGGAACAAAGGTTGCTGATGCGTACGGTGAGACAGTCGTGAGTGAGCGCCATCGTCATCGTTACGAGTTCAATTCGTCGTATCGCGCTCGATTCGAAGAATCGGGTTTTATATGCAGTGGTTCGTCGCCAGATCGCAGGCTCGTTGAGTTCATCGAACTTTCCGATCATCCATTCTGGGTTGGTACACAGGCACATCCAGAATTCAAGAGTCGCCCTGATCGTTCGCATCCATTGTTCCGTGAATTGATTGGCGCATCATTGCAGCATCGAGTGGTGAGATTGCAAAACACTTCAGCTGTCGCAGAACCAACTGCAGCTCCATCAATTAGCGCTTAACGAGTTGTCGATGTCGTCGCTGACATTCAGCGAGCGTTTTCTTACCTGGATGACGATTGAGCAGGGCAGGTCTCCTCGCACCATTGAGGCTTACCGTCGTGATCTCGTTCGTTACGAAGCGTTTCTCGCGTCCAGTAATCAAGATGTGCTTGTTGTGCAGTCGCCGATCATCGAGCGATACATTGCAGCATTGCGCGCTGAAGGTAAAGCAGCAAAGAGTGTTGCTCGCATGTATGCAGCAGTGAGAATGCTGCATCGGTATCTGGTTGAAGAGCGACTCAGGCCAGACAATCCAACCTCAGGGGTCGATGGGGTCAAAGTGCCAAGCGGTATTCCAAAAGCGTTGAGCGAAGATGATGTGTCGCGCATATTGGCGGCTGCAACTGGAGTTGACTCGTTTGCATTGCGTGACAGGGCGTTACTCGAGTTCCTCTACGCAACTGGCGCGCGCATTTCTGAAGCGTGTGGACTATCGCTTTCCGATCTAGACATGGAGTCCCAATTGGTGCGCCTGTTCGGTAAAGGTTCCAAAGAGCGCATCGTGCCGTTTGGCAGTCATGCGAAGACTGCCTTGGTCGAGTGGCTTGGCGCAGGTGGTAGGCCCATGTTGGAGCCAGAGCAGTGGGCAAAACGGGATCACGCTGATGCGGTATTTCTTGGGTCGCGCGGCACGCGACTGAGTCGTCAGGCCGCATGGGGGATTGTGCGAAAGTACGCGCAACTTGCCGAACTAGGAGATGAAATCTCACCGCATGTGCTTCGTCATTCGTGCGCAACACACATGCTGATTCATGGTGCCGATTTACGTATCGTGCAAGAGTTACTTGGTCATGCTTCGGTGAGCACCACACAGGTATATACCCGTGTTGATAATGAAGTGCTGTTTGATATGTACAAAGAGTCTCATCCGCGTGCTCGCATTGGGTTTTCGGGTTCGAAGTCGTGAAAAACATTGCCCACCTCGCTAGACGGTTTGTTTCTTCGTTAGTGCGCAGTGATATCACCGAAGCAGAACGCAACATGGTCCGCTCCACGCTTTCGGCAGGTGAGTATGAATTGTGGTGTCAGTTCGCTAATGCCGATCGGCGACACAGCGTGTTGGTTGCAACACGGTTCATGTCGCTGCATCAAGATGCTTCACAGAACCACATTGCGGGTGTTCTATTACACGACATCGGCAAGATTCGCAGCAACCTTTCTACGTTTCAGCGTGTTATCGCAACTGTTGTAGGCCCACGAACTCAGCGGTTTTCTTTGTATCACCAACATGAAGAAATCGGTGTCGACATGCTTCGCCAATCAGGGTCACACAGCGAAGTGATCGCAATTGTCAATCAAACTTGCGATACAGATGTAGCAGCAGCGTTTCGAGCTGCAGACAATATTTAGCGAGGGTAGAAACCAATTGCGCTGTGCGCTCGGGCAAGAGTTGCCTGGGCAACTATGCCTGCTTTTTCTGCACCAATGCGCAGGAGGCGACCAAGTTCTGCTTTGTCATTCATGAGCTCGGTGTAACGCGACTGAATTGGCGTGAGCATTGCAGCAACTGCCGCGCCGCAGTCGCTCTTCAACGCTCCGTATTGTGTGTATTGATCGGCAAGTTGTTGCGGGGAAGTGCCAGTTACTGCACTCAAGATGTCGAGAAGATTGGCGATGCCAGGTTTTGCTTCTCGGTCATAGCGAACTTCGTTTTCGGAATCGGTAACAGCGCGTTTAAATTTCTTTTCAATGGCAGCCGGGGTGTCGAGCAAATACACACAACCCGCATCGGTTTCCGATGACTTGGACATTTTCGATGTTGGGTCGAGCAGGTCCATCACGCGAGCGCCAGCGGGAGGGGTAACTGCTTTAGGAAGCACAAACGTGTCGCCAAAGCGATGGTTAAAACGAACCGCAATATCTCTCGTGATTTCAATGTGTTGACGCTGATCATCGCCTACGGGCACTTCGGCAGCGTCGTACAACAAAATGTCTGCAGCTTGAAGCGCTGGGTAGGTGAACAATCCGGCAGAGACGAAGTCGGCTTCACGCTTGGCAGATTTATCCTTGAACTGGGTCATTCTGCTGAGCTCACCAAAGCTCACGGTGCATTCCATGATCCAACCCAATTGTGAGTGTTCTGGCACATGTGATTGCACAAAAACCGTGGCTACCTCAGGGTCTAATCCCACTGCAAACAACATCGCGGCAAGTTCGACTGTGTTTTTTCCGAGTATGCCAGGCGTGTCGGTGATGGTGAGGGCATGCAGGTCAACGATGCCGTGGAAGACATCGTTGGCATGTTGCCCAGATACCCAATTGCGGAGCGCACCAAGGTAATTGCCTAAATGAACGTCGCCGGTTGGCTGAATGCAAGAAAGGACACGAGCCACGGTGTAACGCTAGTGCAAGTGGCACAACGGGCTCAGGACATTTCGGCTCCGTGAACTAATCTGTGCGCATGGCTTTTGAGGTAGCGACCCCCGTCTACGACGGTCCTTTCGACCTCCTGTTGCACCTCATTTTGAAAGAGGAAGTCGACATTCATGAGGTCTCTCTGACCCGCATTGTTGAGGCGTATCTCGAAGAAATACAGCGCATGCAGATGGTTGACCTCGATGTGGCGACGGAATTCTTGCTCATTGCTTCAACCCTGGTCGAGCTGAAAACTCGTCGTTTGCTTCCAGGTCGCGAAGACATGGACTTGGACGAAGAGCTGGCGCTGTGGTCCGAACGCGACCTATTGCTCGCTCGTTTACTCGATTGCAAAACGTTCAAAGATGTTGCTTCGGTGTTTAGTCAACTGACGGAGCGTGCGAGCTTAAGCTTTCCTCGTCGTTCTGGACCAGACGAGCGGTTCGCCGATCTGCTTCCCGACATGCTCGATGGTGTGACTCCTGTTCGTTTGCAGCGCGCGTTTCTGCGCGTGACGCAACCGAAGCCACCAACATCAATTGATCTGTTTCACGTTGCGCCCATTCGCGCCAGCGTTGCCGATGCCTTGATGGAAATGCTAGACACCCTGCCGAAGTTGGGAAAGGTCACGTTCAGACAAATCACCGAAGCTATTTATGATCGCATTGAAGTTGTCGTGCGATTCTTGGCGATTCTTGAGTTATACAAGCAGGGCAGAGTGACGCTCGAGCAGTCAGATCGTTTTGGGGACATTGAAGTGCAATGGATAGCTGGCGATGACACAGGATTTGAAGCTGTTCTGCAAATTGATGATTATGAAGGATGACAAAGAGGATTTCATGACTGAAGAAAATATTTCTGCAGAATCGGTACGTGCCTTAGAGGCAATTTTGCTCGTAGCGATGGAGCCGGTTGACCCTGCGCTGTTGTCACAGTTATTGGAAATATCGGTTGGATCGGTCGAAGGCTTGTGCGACCGACTTGCAGCAGCGTACGAGGAAGCGGGCCATGGGTTCCAACTTGTAAAGGTGGCAGGTGGTTACCGGTTCCAGTCTCATCATGACGTGGCTTCATACGTTGAACGCTTTGTACTTGATAGCCAGCAAGCACGTATTTCATCTGCAGCGTTGGAAACTCTTGCGATTATTGCCTACAAGCAGCCAATTTCACGCGGGCAAGTTGCGGCTATTCGTGGTGTCGACCCTGATGCGGTGATGCGAACATTGCAAGCGCGCGGATACATCACGGAAATGTCGCGAGACGATGGGCCGGGCCAGGCGGTGTTGTTTGGTACTACTTCGCTGTTTTTGGAGCGTTTAGGAATCGAGTCATTATCTGCTCTGCCGCCGATTGCGGATTTTGTTCCCGATGCTGCTGTGGTTGAAGCGCTTGAACAAGGTTTGCGAATCGTGCCACAAGCCGAATGAACGAAGAGGGCGAACGTCTGCAGAAAGTCCTTGCTCAACGCGGGTGGGGAAGCCGAAGAGCATGCGAGGAAATTATCGCTGAAGGTCGCGTAACGGTGAACGGTGATGTTGCTGTGCTCGGGCGTCGAGTTGATGTCGAAGTGGATTTGGTTGAAATTGATGGTGCACCCGTTGGCGTGCGACCAGACTTGGTTTACTATCTGCTGAATAAGCCAGTCGACGTGATTAGCACTGCAATAGATACCCACGATCGTGAAACTGTGGTTGAACTCGTGCCATCCGTTCCACGCGTATATCCCGTTGGTCGATTAGATGGGGATTCTGAAGGTTTACTGTTACTCACTAACGATGGCGAACTGACTAATCGGATTACGCATCCAAAATATGGTCTTGAAAAGGAATACTTGGTGCAGGTCAACATCAGTTCTGCAGATGTCAGCGAAGTGGCGATTCATCGGCTGCGAACTGGTATTGAATTAGAAGACGGATTGACCGCACCTGCCGAAGTAAGCAGACTTCAAGAAGGCGTGCTGAGGATGGTCATTCACGAAGGAAAGAATCGTCAGATTCGCCGCATGTGTGATTCGGTCGGTTACCCAGTACTGCGGCTAGTTCGAACGCGAATTGGGCCAATAATGGACAAGAAGCTTCGACCCGGTGAGTGGCGCAATCTCACACAAGCCGAAGTCAAACTGTTAATAGAGGCAGTCACCGAGTAGTGCTCGGGTACGATATTTCTCTGTGAATCAGCGTCGAGCGAACATTTTTGGGCTTGGGCTAATTGGCGGATCGCTCGCTGCGGCACTCACCGCTCGCGGGTGGCATGTGACCGGAAATGATGTTCGCCCCGAAACCGAAGACGAAGCCATGCGCCTAGGACTCGTTGCGGCCAAGGGAATTGACGCAGACGCAGAGTTGTCCTTTGTTGCAACTCCGGTTTCTTCGGTCTCGGAGCAGGTGAAGCGCGCACTCGCAACAACGGCTGGATTGGTTACCGATGTCGGTGGAGTGAAGGCACACATCGTTCGCGAAATCACTGATCCGCGTTTTGTTGCCGGTCACCCGATGGCGGGAAGTGAACTCATTGGCTTAGCTGGAGCTGATGCATCGCTCTTTGAAGGTGCAGTGTGGGTGTTGACGCCTACTCCGACTACGCCCGATGCGAATTTTGCGCAAGTGGCGCAAATTGTTAAAGAACTTGGAGCTGAGTTTGTTGTGCTCAGCGCAGAACGCCACGACCAACTCGTTGCAATTGTGAGCCATCTGCCTCATCTCACTGCTGCAACGTTGATGTCATTGGCAAATGACCACGCAGAGGAACATGTGGCTGTGTTGCGTCTGGCGGCAGGCGGATTTCGCGACATGACGCGGGTGGCTTCAGGGCATCCTGGTATTTGGCTCGACGTCTGCAAAGAAAATCGTGAAGCAATTGTTGGCGCACTTGATGGAATGATTAGTGGATTACAGGCAATGCGTGTGATCGTTGATGAAGGCAGGACAGACGAGCTTTCCCAGCGATTGCAATCTGCGCGTGTTGCACGTGCAAACCTGCCTGGTCGTGTCAGCAACCTTCTCGATGTCGTTGAAGTGCGCGTTCCAATTCCTGACCGTGCTGGTGCAGCGGCAGAGATTTTCTCACTTGCTGCAGAGCTCGGAGTAAACACCGCAAACTTCGAAGTTGCGCACTCAGTAGAAGGCGACCGTGGAATTTTGGTGTTGGTGATTGATCGAGCCAGTCAAGATGTATTTAAGGGCGGATTAATTGCTCGTGGGTTTAGGCCGTCGATCCAACAACTGACATGAGCTCGTCCCAATCCCTTGCAGTAACGCCTCTTAAGTCGTCGCTACAAGCTTCGGTGCTCGTTCCAGGTTCCAAAAGTGTTGCAGCCCGCGCGCTCGTGTGTGCAGCATTGGCCACAGGTGAGAGCACGGTTGGCAATTTGCCAAGTGGCGATGACACCGCATCGATGCTGTCAGGACTTGCGCTACTTGGCGCAAAAATCGAGGTGCAGTCCGCAACGGCAAAATTCACTTCAACAATGAACGTCAATCAGTCAGAATCGCTCGTTCTTGACGCTCGGCTTGCTGGTACGACGGCACGTTTTCTTACAGCTGTTGCCGCGTTGCGTTTGGGCGAGGTAGTCATCACGGGTGAAGAAGCATTGCGTAGACGACCGATGCATGATCTCCATCAGGCGCTATCCGACATTGGGCTAGATGTCTCACCTTTGAATGGGTCAGGAATGCTTCCTGTTGCAGTGAAACTGGGGAAGCAAACCAGTGATCGCGTGCACATTCCCGCCAACACATCCAGTCAGTTCACGACAGCCCTCATGTTGATCGCGCCGAAATTGCCTCAGGGATTGGCCATCGTTACCGAAGGTGATGTGGTGTCGCAGTCATATCTTGACATGACCCTTGGTGTGCAAAACAGCTTCGGTGTTGTTCCGATCGAAAGAGGCGAGCACGTATTCCGGTACTCATCTGGTGAATATGTGGGAACCCACTATGAGGTCGAACCTGATGCGTCGTCGGCCTCTTACCCACTTGCAGCCGCAGCGATTGTTGGGGGAAAAGTGACCATCTCCGGGCTCGGACGTTCATCTCTGCAGGGCGATGCCAAATTTATTGACGTGCTCATGCGTATGGGTTGTTCTGTGTTGCGCAGTGGCGATGATGTTGTGCTTTCGCGATCGAAAGAAACTCCGTTAGTGGGAGTGACGGTTGATATGCGCGACATGTCCGACTTAGTGCCAACACTTGCAGTTGTCGCGGCCTTTGCGCAGACCGCAACCACTATCACGGGAGTCGGCTTCATCCGCAAGAAAGAAAGCGACCGCATTGGGGACCTCGCACACGAACTACGGGTTCTCGGTGTTGCCGTTGACGAACTTTCCGATGGATTGACGATTCATCCGTCCGTGACTCATGGTGGAAGTGTTGACACGCATCACGATCACCGGTTGGCGATGTCGCTCGCGTTAATCGGACTTGTCACGCCAGGTGTAGTGATCAATGATCCGCTGGTGGTGTCAAAAAGCTGGCCAGAATATTGGGACATGTTGGATGCTCTCCAATGAGCGTGCTTCGCCCAGACGGAATCGATGTAGCACTTGTCATACGTCTCAATCCCAAGAATCCACGCTTTGATGAGATTCAATCTCGACATAGTTCTGCAATTGAGGCAGGAAACCCCAGTTACCGAGATCCCGCATCCGGTCTCACCGTCATGACATCAAAATTTTTGGCCAGTCGGGGATATTGCTGTTTGAGCGGATGTCGTCACTGCCCATTTGAACAGGCGCAATGAACTAGATTGGCGGCAAGTAATCGCCAGTAGCGAGGGAGCAATTTTGAGCGAGATCCGTGAAATCATGACCTGGGAAATGTTCGGAGTAGCGAGTCGTGAACTCGCGGTCCAAGTGGCCGAAAGCGGCTACGAGCCCGACATTATCTTGGCTATTGCACGTGGTGGATTGCTTTCGGCGGGTGCACTCGGATATGCGTTGTCAGTAAAAAATACCTACACGATGAACGTGGAGTTCTACACAGGTGTCAACGAGCGTTTAGCAGTGCCAATGATTCTTCCGCCAGTTCCGAGTTTGGTCGACTTGAAAGATTCAAAGGTGCTGATTGTCGATGACGTTGCAGATACCGGACACACCTTGAAGCATGTGCTCGAATTCTGCAAGGGTCAACTAGCCGATACGCGTTTAGCTGTGCTCTATGAGAAATCACAGTCAATTGTGAAATGTGATTACGTTTGGAAATACACCGACGAATGGATCAATTTCCCATGGAGCGATAAAGATCCAGTCGCCAAGCGTAAATGGAGCGTCAAAGACGCCTGATTTCAGCCCTTGTAGGTGATGTCAGGGTTTAAGAACTCGTTGTCCACGATGTCACTTGCTGTGATATCGCCAATTTCAAGTCCTTGTTCGCGCAGCACCGGTGTTGCTTTACCAATGAAGTCGTTCACTCGTGCTTCTTCAAGGTCTCCAAATGTTGGAGTGTCTCCGTTGCCGACCAGGTGAAGATCTCGTAACTGAGCGGCACCATTAGCTAGATCGCCATCAGACTGAGTCCACCAGCTATCGAAGGCAACAACTGCAGCTTTGATGATGGCGTTTGCACGCTCCGGCGCAGCGATGTAATCCAATTGAGCCTGTTGCATCATTGGAACGAGCGCTTTCAAACAAGCGCTCAATGGCTCCAACTTGTCTGCTCGAATTGCAAGATTCTGTGCATACGAGTTCCAGCCCAAATCGTGAATCAAGGTGTACGCAACATGGACGGCACCCGTTGAAAGGTTTTCGTATTTGTATGGCTCAGAAGTTGCAAAACCTTGGTGCGCCGCATCTTCAGTTGCAAGGAGCAAGTTGCCCTTGTAGTTGCTGTCAATTTGGTCCTTAGTCAAGATGCCTTGAGCAACGAAGTAACGCGCCCATGCTGGATCACCGTAGACAAATACGGACTTCACCTCTTTGGCAACATCGGCCAAAGTCTGAGCGGTTGGGTGCTTCGCTGCATCCCATAGAACAACCTGCGGATTGATGTTCAGTGCGTTGAACACCGCAATCGTCGGAGCGTCTGCGAATCGGGTAATCGCAACATCGGTACCGACGTAACCAAGAGTGATGGCATCATCTGCATACATGGCAGTTACAACTGGAGTTTGCAGGAATGGACCACCTGCTCGAATCTCAAGTTGTACACCCTGGTCTACGCCTTCATAAGTAAGTGTTCCAGTTGTTGCACCGGTGTCTTTTGATGACATTGCATCAGCGCCCATCAATTCGTAAATTCCACCGTGTTCTGCTTCAGGAAACCAATCGGTTTGAACAACCACTTTTTCTGGACAAATGCCGGCTAGTGCTCCAGTTTTCGGAGTAGTGGAAGCTTGATCACTTGATCCAGAACCACCACATGAAGTGGAAATGAGGGCCACTGCGGCGAGTGCACACGCAGAGCGAAGGACGGATGACAATTTCATAGGGTCTCCTGTTTGTTGTATGTGAAGGCTTAATGTGCGATTGAATCGTGCCATCTTCCGATGACTATGCGATTCAGCACACCAAAGCCGATAAAGAGCATAAGCCCCAATCCAGTCGCAAACAGTGCTGTGATGAACATTGGTCCTGACAAATTATTCAGGAAGAAAAACGTAATCAACTGCCCAAGCCCCGGGTCGCCTTTTGTGAAGAAGAAGTCACCGACTATCGCGCCGATAACAGCCAATCCTGCAGCCACCCGTAGACCAGTAAAGATGGCAGGTGAAGCGGCAGGTAGTTGCAATTTGCGCAAGACAACTAGGCGAGAGCTGTTTTGAAGGCGAAAAAGATCGTGCAATGACGGGTGAACCGACTGAATACCGAACAGGGTGTTTGACACGATGGGGAATATCGAAATAATGACCGTCACCGCGACGCGTGCCGTGAAATTTGCACCGATGAGCCGAATCATTAATGGCACGATCGCAATAATCGGTGTGACCTGCAGCGCAATAAGGTGCGGCCACAGTGAGCGCTCGATCCACTTTGCTTGCGACATCGCAATTCCGATAGAAATCCCTAAAATTGCCGAAAGCACTAGCCCAGTGATTGCAGTTCGAGTACTAATCAAGAGTGCAGTGAAGATCCGGTGCCGAACTGCTCCATGGAAATCTTCGAAGAGCCTGTGCGGGGGTGGGATGATCATGGGTTTACCTGATGCCGGTGAAAAGTTGTTGTGCAACGAATAAGCAACGGCGTACCACGCAGCAATGAACAGAAGAAACACCGCAATCGGTCCTATTGAATTAAGAATCCGTCGCTTCATCATGGCGTCAGTTCTCGCAATGATTGGGCAATTTCACCTGACACTTGGGCAAATTCTGATGTGTATCGCAAGTTCTGGTCTCGATGTTGTCCAAATGGAATCTGGAACTCGTTAACAATGGTTCCAGGTCGAGGGGACATGACGAGGACGCGGTGAGAAAGGAAAACTGCTTCGGCAATTGAGTGTGTAACGAACAGAGAACCAGCATTTCGAGTACTCAGCATTGACCGGAGTTCAATGTTGAGTCGTTCGCGTGAAAATTCATCCAGCGCAGCAAAGGGTTCATCGAATAGGTAGAGATCAGGTTCGCAGACCAGTGATCGAGCAAGTGCGGTGCGCATCTTCATGCCACCCGATAACTGTCGGGGAAGTTTCTCTGCACTGTCGGCCAGGCCCACCAAGTGGAGTGCAGCCATGGTGCGTTTTTCGATAACCGATGGGTCCACCTTCTGGAGTTCAAGGTTCAGCGAGACATTTTTGCGGACGCTCCGCCATGGCAGGAGCGTTGAATCTTGAAATACAAATTGCACAGTGCCGTTGCGTGAGAGTTGTCCTGACGTTGGCGCAATGAGTCCACTCGCCATGCGCAGCAGAGTTGATTTTCCGCAACCACTCGGGCCAACGATTGAAACGAACTCTCCAGCGGCCACGCTCACGCTGGTATCGGTCAGCGCTTGCGTTCCATCTGGGTATACCAAGCCAGCAGATTCTGACTTAAAGATAAGACTCACCAAATACCGCGCGTGTTCATGACATCTTTGAGCACTTGCGGACGATCCGTCATGATGCCGTCTACGCCAAGATCAAAGAGCATGTTCATTTCGTTTGGGTCATCAATTGTCCAGACATGTACTTTCAGACCCGACTGGTGTGCTTCTTCAACAAACTTTTTATCGGTGATCGTGAGCGGCCCTTGCTTGTGTGGAACCTGGGCCGCAAATGCGCCAGGGAATTTGCGTGCTGGCCCAACCCAACTGCGCACCCGCAGCTTTGCAACTTCTCGTGGCCCGAGCGATGTGCAGAGTGCAGGGCCAAACGTTTCACGAAGGGTGGCTAGGCGCTTGTCGCTAAATGAACCTACGCAGACACGATCAAGAATTCCTGGGCCACGAAGTGCGGCGGTGAGAGGAAGTAAAGCGGAGTCGGCCTTGCAGTCGATATTGACCATTGCATAAGGCCACGCATCAAATATTTCTTGCATGAGCGGAATTGGTTCTTGGCCATTAATTCGGAACTTCTTTACTTCCTCGTAGTTCATTTCGCTGATGACGCCGGGCTGACCACAGGTTCGCAGTAGGTCGTCATCATGAAATGCAAGGAGCACGCCATCTTTTGTCGAATGAACATCAGTTTCGATATAGCGATATCCCAAATCCATTGCACGCTGAAATGCCGGCATGGTATTTTCCGGCGCGTCGCTTGCTCCGCCACGATGGGCAAAGGCAATGGGTGTTGAGGACTGTACGAATGGATGACTCATTGCGAAAATTAAATGCTTCGTCCAGAATTGGCCCAGTATTCATCTTTTAACAGGCGCTTGTATAGCTTTCCGGTTGGATGTCTTGGAAGTTCTTCGCGGAAATCCACTGAGCGGGGGCATTTGAAATCGGCCAATGATTCTTTGCAATAGGCAATGAGACGTTTGCTCAATTCACTACGTTCTGCATCCGAAGTCGGCATTATCGTCGGTTGCACAACTGCTTTCACTTCCTCACCGAATTCCTCATTTGGAACTCCGAATACCGCAACATCGACGACTTCTGGGTGATTGACCAGTACGTTCTCGGCTTCCTGAGGATAGATATTCACTCCGCCAGAAATGATCATGTATGCCTTGCGGTCAGTCAAATACAAAAACTTGTCACTATCGAGATAACCGATATCGCCAAGAGTTGACCAGCCTCGTCCGAGGGAGTCGCGGGACGCCTTTGTTTTTTCAGGATCATTGTGATACTCGAAATTTGCAGTGCTTTCGAAATATACGGTTCCGGTTTCTCCTACCGGTAATTCGGTGCCTTCTTCGTCAAGAATGTGAATAGTTGCATTGAGTGCTACACCAACCGTTCCAGGGTGAGCGAGCCACTGTTCGGTGTTGCAATAAACAAAACCATTTCCCTCACTACCGGCGTAATACTCATGGATAACCGGTCCAAACCAATCGATCATTTGACGCTTGATCTCCACGGGGCAAGGCGCCGCCGCATGGAAAACGCAAGACAATGATGAAACGTCGTATTTAGTGCGAATTTCTGGAGCGAGCTTAAGCATGCGGACGAACATTGTTGGCACAGTCTGAGTGTGGGTCACCTTGTAGCGCTCGATGCAATGGAGGAAATCCTCGGCATCAAAATGGTTCATCACAACAGAAGTTCCTCCTGTGCGATGTACCGACATATTCCAACGCAGGGGAGCAGCGTGATACAGCGGAGCTGGTGAAAGGTAGACGGTTTCGTCGTTGAACGAAAAGAGAAACTGACCGAGTCCTGTGAGAGCGTTGGGTGTGCCAAGTGGGCTGCGCGAAAACTGCAATCGAACACCCTTCGGTCGTCCTGTGGTGCCGCTCGAATAGAGCATGTCAGTGCCATCGATGCGTTCGTGTAACGGATCTGCCGATACATGTTCGAGGGCATGTTCGAAACTGTCGTGACCTTCAACGGTTCCATCAAGCATGAGTCGCAATTGCACGGATGGTGTGGTGTGAAGAATTTCCACGGCCTGATCGGCCTTATATTTTGAGGTGATGTAAGCCTTGGCGCCACAGTCGTTGACAATGTAGGAAAGTTCATCTGAAGTGAGTCGACTTGAGCAGGCGGTATAGACCAGGCCCGCATAGTGACAACCCCAGATAATTTCGAAAAAGCGCGGATGATTTTCAATGCAAATTGCGATATGGTCACCAACTTGCAAGCCGTGGCTGCGCAGCAGATTGCTGATCTTGTTGGCTGATTCGTCGAGTTGGCTGTAAGTCAGAACCGCTCCTGTAGCGGCATCAATAACCGCAGGTTTGTTGGGTTGGAGCGCCGCAAAATGTCCAGGAAACATGGTGGCAACGGTAGTCCGTACTGTGACCGCATGTCGCAAGCAGGGGGTTTGAGCGTTACAGTTCGGGCGTGCATTTTGAGCGTTTCACTGATCTCTTCAGTGTTCGCGGCTCCGCAGTGCCCCTCGATGAGTCTCTTGCCTTGATCAGTCATTTTGCTGATCAATCAGTAGAACCGCAGTCAGTTATTGATGCACTTGACCAACTAGCAGGGACAGTGTCAGCGACAAACGCTCAAGATTTCATGACTGAATTATTCGGACCATCCGGGTTCACAGGTAATTCCTTTGAGTATGACGACCCTTCAAATTCGTTGTTGAATCTTGTAATCGCCCGGCGCCTTGGAATACCCATCACCCTGTGTGCAATCGCGATCGAGGTTGGGAGACGAGTGGGGATTGACATCGTTGGTGTTGGTATGCCTGGGCATTTCCTGTGTCGCACTGCATCCCCAAAAGACCTTGTATTTTTTGATCCTTTCCATTCGGCAGGTGCTCTCAATGCGGACGATTGTGAAGATCTTTATGAGAAATTGACGCAGTTGGATAATTGGAGTGCCGAATTCCTCGAGCCATCTAGCCCACGTCTGATGGTCATTCGGGTACTGAGCAATCTGAAGTCCATCTATAGAAGGCGATCCGACATCACGAATTTGAGATGGGTGATGCGCCTCAGGTCTGTGATTCCAGAAATTTCTGCCAACGAATCCGCTGAGTTTGCTCAATTGGTCCGTGGCTCCAATTAATGATGACGGGTGCTTTTCAATTAGCGTTTTAACCAATCGTTCATAAGGAGTTAGCGCGCATGGCCACAGAACTATTGAGTGCCGAGGAACAACAAGTTGCTGATCTCACCGATCAGCTCATTGCTCAGCATCCGCCAGCCTCTACTTCGGCTATTGCATTTTTAGGCGCACAGTTTGATTTGGGTTTGGCATGGGTCCACTTTCCAGATGGTCAAGGCGGACTCGGTCTTACACCAAAGTTTCAGAAAATTGTGAACGAAAAAATTGCTCGTGCTGGTGGACCAAATTCCTATGCGCGTAATCCGATTGGTTACGGCATGTGTGGACCAACGGTTGTGGAATGGGGTTCAGAAGAGCAGAAGCACAGATATCTTCGACCGCTATTCACTGGCGAAGAAATTTGGTGTCAGTTATTCTCCGAGCCTGGCTCAGGTTCAGACTTCGCTGGTCTTTCCGCTAAGGGCGTGAAAGACGGAGATGAGTGGATCATCAATGGTCAGAAAGTCTGGACAACGCTGGCGCATCTTTCGAAGTGGGGTTTGCTCGTAGTACGTACCGATGCAGAGGCAGTGAAGCACGCTGGACTTACAGCAGTAGTTGTCGACATGCATGCACCCGGAGTTGAAGTACGCCCGTTGCGTCAAATGACAGGCGAAGCAGAATTTAATGAGGTGTATTTCACCGATACGCGTGTGCCCGTTGCAGAAACGCTTGGCAACGTAGGTGACGGCTGGAGGGTGAGTTTGACAACGCTCATGAACGAACGCGTTGCTATTGGTGGTGCTATTCCACAAAAGGGTTCAGGTCCGATTCGAGAGGCAGTCAAATTGTGGGAGAAGTTGCCCGCGGAGCGTAAGGACGCTGCAACAAGAGACAAACTTATGAAGCTGTGGATCCGCTCCGAAATTGCTCGACTCACCAACATTCGTGCAGGTCAGAACAGGAAGGTTGGAGTTCCTGGACCTGAAGGTTCAATTGGAAAGATGGCAAGTGCTGAACTCAACAAAGAGACATACGAGTTCTGTATCGAACTGCTCGGGGCTGAAGGCATGTTGTACGGAAGTTACGAAATGGTTCGACCCGAAACGGCGATGAGCTTCGATTCGTTGCCGAAAGCATTTTTGCGTGCTCGCGCCAACAGTATTGAAGGCGGTACCTCAGAGGTGATGCGCAATATCTTGGGTGAGCGCGTGCTCGGTCTTCCTGGAGATGTGCGAGTCGATCGCGAAATGCCGTGGAGCAAAGTTCCACGTAACTAGTTAGTCGAGCGAAGAAAGTACATCGCTCGCACTGACCAAGCGATCATCGACGCTAGTTGCGGCAGATACTGGTGCCCCGATCATGGTCAATGCCGCGGTCTCAATGCCAAGTTGCAATTGACGAATATTGCGTGGGGGAGGGAAGTATTCCTCTTCGCGTGTGATGCGTATTTCCTCGACGCCATGAAGAGGATTCAGGAATGCGAGCACGTCATTCACGAGATCCTCTGGAGCGGAGGCACCCGCAGTGACACCGACAACACCATGAAGGTTTCGTGGTAGTTCGTCAACGCTGTTGATGCGGTACACAAATTCGCAGCCTTCGTCATGAGCAAGTTTTTCAAGTGCCCGCGTGTTCGATGAATTCGCCGAACCGATGACGATTACCGAGTCGCACTGCGAAGCAATTTGCAGTAGTGCACTCTGACGGTTGGTGGTTGCAAAACATAAATCGCTTTTGCCAGGTGACCACACGGACGGATACTTCACCTTGACTGCTTCTGCGATGCCGGCCCAATCACGATGTGAAAGTGTCGTTTGTGCGAGAAGAGCAACCGGCTCAGAAAATGTTGGCAATGCGTCAACTTCTTCCAAAGACTCCACTCGAGAAATGGAATTTGGTGCAACGGCCATCGTGCCAACGGCTTCTTCGTGACCCTCGTGCCCGACATACACGATGCGGTATCCCTTTCCAGCGCGCACTCTGACTTCATGGTGCACTTTGGTGACAAGTGGACATACCGAATCGACTACATAATTTCCGCGCTGTCGTGCAAGCTCGACTACTTGAGGAGCAGATCCATGGGCAGAAAGCATGATGGGCATGCCAATTGGAACTTCTGAAACATCATCAACGAAGATCACACCAAGTTTGAGGAAGCGATCGACTACAGCCCGATTGTGAACAATTTCGTGGTAGCAGTACACCGGAGCAGGAAATGTTCGTACCATCCACGCGAGAGCCTTAATCGCCATTTCGACGCCTGCACAAAATCCGCGCGGAGCAGCAAGCAGGACGCGATCAACGCTGTGTGCAGATTCAGGCAGTTTTTGCATCTATAAACACAATACTGCAGTGTTTTTCATGCCCATGAGTTCAGACCGATGTTTCAATGTCGACAGTACAATGATCGGGTGACAACTGAACTGGAAAACGAAGTTCCTTCGACGCTTCCAACGGTGGTCATAGTTGGTCGTCCAAATGTTGGCAAGAGCACGCTGTTTAACCGATTCATGGGTTCGCAGGTGGCCATTGTTGAGGACCAGCCTGGAATCACCCGCGATCGGTTCGAACGAGAAGTTGAGTGGACGGGCAAGAAGTTCAATTTGGTGGATACGGGCGGATGGATGCCTGGTGGATCAGAACTCGATGCCAAAGTCAGTCGTCAGGTAGAAGAAGCTGCCAAGTCGGCAAGTTTGGTGCTGTTTGTTGTTGACACCGCTATCGGAGTGACCGATGACGACGAACAAATCGGGTTATGGCTCCGTCGCTTGAATTGCCCGGTAATCGTGGTGAGTAACAAGATCGATTCCGATAAACGCGAAGCTGATCGTTGGGACTTCATGAAGTTGGGTTTTGGCGAACCCGTGCCGGTTTCTGCATTGCATGGCAGAAAGTCGGGCGATTTGCTGGACATGATTTTGGAAATAGTGGATGCGCCAGATGTGGTGGAAGAAGTAGTTCTGCCTCGTGGCGTGTCTGGTGTTCCTCGTGTGTCAATCGTTGGACGCCCAAACGTTGGCAAAAGCACATTGTTTAATCGGCTTGTCGGCGAGGATCGTTCAATTACTCATGACATGGCTGGAACTACGCGCGATGCGATTGACACCGAGGTCGACACGCCCGACGGTCCAATTGTTTTCGTTGACACGGCAGGTATGCGTCGCAAAAGCCAAGTGGACGAATCGGCAGAGTATTACTCCTTCGTACGCGCGTTGCGCGCAGTTGACGAATCCGATGTAGCACTGCTCGTCATTGATGCCCAGGAAGGCATCACTAACCAAGACCAGCGCCTCGCCGAACGTATTGACGCCGCTGGTTGTCCAGTGATCGTGGTGCTGAACAAGTGGGAAACCCTCGATGCCGATGGTCGTGAGCGAATCGATACGGAAATGACGAGAAAACTGTATTTCATCGGCGATGCGCCAGTTCTCAAACTTTCTGCATTGACGGGCAAGGGTGTCCATCGTCTACTGCCGATTTTGCAAGAGTGCATCACGGACTACCACAAGCGTGTTCCAACAAAAGATGTAAATCGTGTAATCGCTGAAGCACAGCAAAAGCAGCCTGCTGGCGCTGGTGCGCGGGTGTTGTACGCGCTTCAGGGAGCAAACGATCCTCCAACATTTACCCTGTTTGTGAATCGAGAATTGCCGCAGCATTACCTTCGCTATCTCGAAAGATCAATTCGCGAAAAATTTGAATTTGGATCAACACCAATCAAATTGCGCGTTCGCAAGCGATCGGACTGAAGTAGGCCGATATGCCGTGGTGTGAACCATGCTCAAAGTATTTCGCACCAAGTGCGGTGTCAGACGATGGTCGCTGTCCAAATTGTTCGACCGAAATTGAAGTTGCTACTACCCACGGCACGATTACCGCAAAGAATCTTGATCTCAAGAAACTCGCCGGCGTAGAGGGCGACCAAGACGTTCCTCTTCCGTGGCACTTCAAATTATTAGTTGGTGCTCTCGTGGTGTATTTGTCATGGAGAGTCGTCGACCTGTTCCGTTAGTCTTGGCTTTACGGGCTGTAGCGCAGCTTGGTTAGCGCGCTTGTCTGGGGGACAAGAGGTCGTGGGTTCAAATCCCGCCAGCCCGACCAGATTGCTACTGGTTAGATACTCACCATTACGAGCGATGCGGCCGCAAGTGCCATTCCCACTGCTTGTGATTTGTGCAGTCGCTCATGATCGAATTTCATTGCAAGTGCAACGGTTGATACGGGGTATAGCGCGGTGATCACAGAAACAATGGACATCATGCCCTTATGGGTGGCGAGCAAGTACAGGCCATTTGCAGAAGTATCAAGAATTCCAGCAGCAATTGCGAAACCGAGCACCTTTCGCGGCACAAAAACTCGTTTAGTTTGAAACATTGCAATCGCGGCAACCGTTGGAACGCTCACGATGCGCTGTCCGAAGAGTGGCCATATTCCATGATCGTGGCTTGCATTTGCCATGCACACAAAAATCATGCCGAATCCAAAACCCGCTGCAACAGCCAACCAGATTGCACTAACGGGGGTAGGCAGGTCATGTTTGTCGAGGACATCTCCGACTAATGCAACGGCAACGATTGCCAAACCAATGCCGAACCAGGCGAGTGTTTTAGGACGTTCTCCCTGAAGAAAACCAGCGACGACAGGTACAGACAAACCGATTACCGCGGTAATTGGTGCGATAACGGTCATCGAACCCTTTGACATTGCTTGGTAAAAGGCGACAAGTGCAATGGCTCCTCCGAAACCTCCGCCGGTTGTCCACAACCAGCTTTCTAATGGAGGAGGAGAGGATCGTACGACCACGAGGTACATCGAAATGATGACGAGTGCTGCTGCTTGACCGGCGAAGGTAACCGCTGCCGAATTTGCTGCACGTGCTCCACGACTTCCGCAATAGTCCGCTATGCCATAAAACATGGCACCGCTGAGTGCAAACAACAAGGTCATATAGCGTGGTGGTGTGATTGGGCTCGGAACACTGATTAATACTGCCACAGTGCTTGTTGGGGGCACGGTTGGAATCGCTATGGGAGACAAAATTCCCAATCGTGTGCGAACCATTGTCGTGCAAGTTATTGGAATGGTAACTATTGGTCTCGGTCTCGGAGACGTATTGAAAACGCACAACATGGTATTCCCGCTGCTTGGCATGGTGATCGGAGCGGTCATCGGCGAAATTTTGCGTATCGAAGATCGGCTAGAGGGTGTAGGTGAGTTGATCCGCAAGCGTTTTGCAAAACGGCAAGAACCCGGTCCATTCGTGACTGGATTCGTTACAGCAACTTTGTTGTTCTGTATCGGACCCCTGACCATTCTTGGTGCAATCCAGGATGCATCTGGTGCAACACCGCAGCTGTACATCATTAAAGGAACGCTTGATGGTTTCATGAGCGTTATCTTTGGAGCAATTCACGGTGTTGGAGTGGTGTTCAGTGCGTGCAGCGTGTTCATTGTTCAAGGAACGCTCACGCTGTTTGGTACGAGGTTGGATTCTTTGCTGAATGATCGAATGCGTGTTGAGCTTTTTGCCGCTGGTGGATTGGCTGTGATGGCAATTGGGTTGAAATTGCTCGAAATTAAGAAGATCCGCTTGGGGTCGTTGCTTCCAGGGTTGATTGTTACTCCGCTATTGGTTCAACTATTCGCTGACCACACGGGATTGTTGAGATAGCGATATATGTGCGGAAGGTATGTGCGCAAGACCGGTGCGCAAGAAATTTCGCAGGCCTTCTCTACAACAAATGGCGGTAGTGCACTTGCGCTGAATTTCAATCTCTCACCAACCAGCGATGTGTATGTTGTGCGCCGTGTCGATGGTAAGACGCAACTCGACGTGATGTCGTGGGGACTAGTTCCTGTGTGGGCGAAGGATGTTTCTCGCGCAGCGAGTTTGATTAATGCCCGATCAGAGTCCGTAGCCGAGAAGCCATCGTTTCGCAATCTGATCAGTCGGCATCGCTGTGTCATGCCAATGAATGCTTATTACGAGTGGAAGCCAATGAAACTTTCGGGGAAGGCGATTAAACAGCCCTTTGCTTTTTTCCCAAGAACAAATTCGGATTATGACCATCAATCACACTTCGCTGTTGCTTCGTTATGGACCACCTGGCGAGATGGCCACGGTAAAGAACTCAACACGTGTGTCGCTTTGACGACTGAAGCTAATGACCGCGTATCGCAGGTGCATAACCGAATGCCCGTATTGCTGACAAAGGACGGGGTGGATCAATGGCTGTCATATGATGTAGTTGCTCCATTGCATCTCGCATCAGGGATCCCCGACGAGGCAGTTGAATATTTTGCAGTATCAACTGATGTGAATAACGCGCGTAATCACGGACCGCAACTACTCGAGCCGATCACGCTCGCAACGGAAATTACCGAAACCTTGTTCTAGGCGATTACTGCCGAAATACTTTTAGCGACTGCAGAGAGGTCGTCGAAGTCAACGCTTGTCGCAGCATTGTCAAACGACACATCGGCAATCGTTGATGCAGGAATGACGTGCAGGTGGCAATGAGGTACTTCGAAGCCAGCAATGATGATCGCTATGCGCTCACACGGAAGAACCTGTTTTTGAGCCTTCGCAAGTTTTTTGGCCACTGCGAAGCAATGCTGAGAAACTTCATTTGGAAGATCAGTCCATTGATCGATTTCAATCCGTGGCACAACCAGTAAATGTCCTCGCGAAATTGGATTAATGGTCATAAAAGCAACGCAGATTTCGTCGGTGTATACAAACGTGCCCGGCAATTCGCCTGCAATGATGCGAGTAAATACTGAAACCATTGCGTTAACAGTACCGTGATTCCTTGTATTGTCGCAGTGTGGATCGCGGGCAGGCATCAATGTGGACAGGAGTGCTGAGCGTTCCTAATTCCATCACGTTTGCTCGCCTTTGCGTACTCCCTTGGTTTCTGTATTTACTCTTTGTGCAAGACCAGCGGGCGGGCGCGGCATTGTTGCTTGGTGTGCTCGGTATGACCGATTGGGTAGATGGTTGGTTGGCAAGAAAGTTCAATCAAGTTTCACCATTCGGCACCGTTTTTGATCCAACGGTGGATCGCGTGCTGTTCGTGGTAGCAGCTATCAGTGTGCTCATTGATGGGGCAGTTCCACAGTGGTTCTGCATCGCCATTTTGGTTCGTGAAGTTGTTGTCGGTGGGATGATGCTCGGAGCAACACTGCTCGGTATGGAGCGTTTCCCCGTGAGCAATAACGGTAAGTGGTACACATTCCTCCTGATGATGGCTGTTCCTTTGTTATTGCTTGGCGGAAGTTCAAATATCACGGCAGATCCAGCACGAGTACTCGGCTGGTTGTGCGGGGCGCCTGGTCTCGTGCTGTCGTATTACACGGCAATTACATATGTGCCCATTGTGCGGGCCAATCTCCGGAAGGGGAGAGCCGCCAAAAGGCTACGGTAGGGGTATGTCGTATGTGTTTTGCAATAGTTGTGGTCATCGCAACCCGCCACAATCCGGTTTTTGTTCGGCCTGTGGTTCAGTGCTTGATCAACCCGATGAGCGGACCATCGTTCTTGCAAAAGTCGATCCTCTGCAAGATGCGCCTGGCGATGCGGACAATGTCTCACTGTCTAGTGCAGAGTTGCATTCGGGCAAGGGTCTCCTCGTCATTCGTTCTGGTGCACAAAGCGGCAATCGTTATGTTGTCGAAGGGCTCACAACCATTGGACGTCATCCAGACAGTGCAATTTGTCTTGACGACGTAACGGTGTCGCGTCGACACGCACAAGTTGTGCATGAAAACGGTCGCTATGTTGTCCGCGACTTGGGGTCGTTAAATGGAACATACGTCAATCAAATGCGCATTGATGATTTTGCCTTGGAGCAAGGCGATGAACTGCAAATTGGTAAATATCGCATGGTGTTCTTTAATGGATGAAAAAAATTACAAATCAATAGGTGAAGTACTCGGATTGTTACTTGATGAGTTTCCTGATGTCACCATTTCTAAAATTCGTTTCCTTGAGAGCCAAGGTTTGATTGAGCCCGAACGAACACCTTCCGGATATCGCAAGTTCAGTGACTCTGAAATTGATCGTCTGCGGTTCATCCTGCGCGAACAACGCGAAAATTACTTGCCGCTCAAAGTTATTCGAACGCGACTTGATAGTGACACCAGCGATGGCATGGTTCGTCCTTACGACGACACCGACCCGACTGGTGTGCGGGGAATAGGACATCAAGGTTCACATCCTGCAGCAGCCAAGAAGCTGTCGACAGCACCATTGGCCCCGCACAAATCTCGTGCGATGCGAGATGACACGTTGTCGATTGACCGTGGCGAGTTGTTGCACGCGATCGATATGGATGAGAAGCTGTTAAAAGAAATTATTGCAGCCGGTTTAGTTTCGCCGCGCAAGGTTGGTGAACTTGAAATGTATTCGCCACTAGATCGAGAGATCTTGGAAATCATCAGCAAGTTTGCTGAGCTTGGGATTGATGTTCGCAATCTCAAGAGATGGAAACAATCTGCGGAGTCCGAGGTTTCTCTTTATGAAGGAAGGATTAAACCTTTCTTTATGCAGAAGAATCCATCGTCGAAGGCCCAAGCCGAGGAGATGCTGGACGATTTGATCGATTTGGGTGAGCAGTTACGTTCGACTCTCGTCGAAGTTGCCGCCAGATCGTTTCGTGGTAATCGCCCCTCGTAGGCAATAAAGTGATTGCGTCATGACGAAAAGACTCGCAGCAGAACTTGAAGGCATTCGTGTTGAAGTTCCGTCCAACATCCCAGTCATGTTGATTCGCGAAATTGATGACGCTCGACGAGTTATCCCCATCTATATCGGTGAGGCAGAAGCTTCGTCAATCTCCGTCGCCCTCAGTGGCGTGGTGCCAGATAGACCACTCACTCACGACCTCATGCTCAACACCATTGCCGAGATGGGTGGGGAAGTGGTCATGGTGGTCGTTACCGATGTGCAGGAGCACACATATTTCGCAAATATTCACATCGCTGTGGATGGAGTAGAGCGTGTCATTTCGGCTCGGCCATCCGATGCAATTGCGCTGGCCGTTCGAGCCGAAGTTCCTGTATTCGTTGAATCTGATCTGATGGACAAGGTGGGGAAGTCGGCAATCACTGCCGAAGAGTCTGACGAAGAAGAGATTCTGGATGACTTCAGAGAGTTCATTAACTCAATCAATCCAGAGGATTTCCAGGGTTAGTCAAACCCCAAAAGCGCCCGTAGCCTGACCTAATGCATCAGGGGTTTAGCGGCACACAAGCGGCTGAGGTTGTAGGAATTTCATACCGTCAATTGGACTATTGGGCACGTACCAATTTGATTCGGCCGTCAGGCTGTGACGCAACCGGAAGCGGTTCGCGTCGTGTGTACAGCTATCGCGACTTGCTAGAACTTCGTGTGATCAAAAGCTTGCTCGACGCGGGAATAAAACTTGAGTCGGTTCGCGAAGTGTTCAATTACCTTCGCAGCCATGTTGATACCGAAATTACCGCAGCGCACATCGTCATTAGCGGACAATCCGTGGTGTTGTGTCAAGGCGATCAACTTGTCGACGTCATGCGTAATGGTCAAGGCGTGTTGAACGTGTTGCCATTGTCAGGCGTGAAGGATCAAGTTGACTCGCAGATCGTGCGTATGGAAAAGGCGAGTGCAACTGTTCAGCGCATTGCACCTGGTTTCGACATTGCACTTTAAAAAAATCAATTTTTAATTTGCCTCAGGCGAAGCTTGGGTAGGCGAATCCTTTTGCTTTGAACCTTGTGGCATGAACGCCATCAGTGGTCCTAAACGTTTGCTGAGCTCGGTCAATGCACCCGACATGTCGGCCAATTTGTTAACGGCGCCTAATGCGCCATTGACGTGAGGCATGACCTGACGCATGGGACCCTCTATGTCATCAAGTAAACGGTTGACACGTGAAGCAACTTGGTTCATATTGTCCATGGATTGAACGAACAGTTCCATCGCAGATATCAATGATTCAACTGTGCGTCTTGCTTGATCAACAGCTTTTGCACCTGAAGTAACTGGATTGAAGTCGGACAACAGTGCGAAGAGGTCGTTAACTTGTTGCTGACCAAACGCATTTGTGCTGGTGCCATTCGCTTCGTTGTCGGTCATGGCATCACTCTAGGTTGCCGTAATGACCAACGGCGCCAGATTGGCTATTGCGCTGTACCGCACTGATGCACTCGTCAAGGTCTCGTGTGAATGCGTCAATTTTGTCATGATGAATTGCATTGACTGTGCAGTGCAGCGAATCGGGCGGGGTTTGACGGTCGACATACCAGCCACGAACACGTAACTCGTCGGCAATCGCAAACACGTTGAGCGACGCTGGGTCCTTAGCCCCAAAACAGATCAGCGTGGTGTCTGGATATGCACGCAAAATCAATTGCGGATGATCGGCAATGTGGCCGGCAAGTTGCACCGTCGCTTGTCGTGCTTGTTGAGTGAGCACGCTGTAGCCGTCTTCGCCAAGATGTTGAAGCACTGCCCAAGCGCTTGCAATTGACCCTCCAGATTTAGTGCCCAAAACTCCCGAGGATCCATACATTCCACCCAGCCAATTGTCCGTGAAGAACCCTTGATGAGCACGTAGGGCTTTGTTGCGATACATCACGACGGAAGCACCCTTTGACGTATAGCCGTACTTGTGCAGGTCTACGGATATTGATGTCACGCCAGGAACACGCAAATTCCATGGCGGGATATGTTGACCGAGACGTTCGAGGTAGGCGAGTGTGACGCCTCCCATGCATGCGTCGACGTGACAGTTAATGCCTCGTGACGAGGCGAGCAAGGCGATGCCAATGACGTCATCGATGACGCCCTGGGGATATTGCGGGGCAGAAGCAACAACAAGAACGGTGTTGTGATCTATGAGCCGCTCGATGGCATGAAGGTCAGCTCGCCAATCAGTGCCAACACTTGCTCGCCGAGATTCGACGCCAAAATAGTGACAAGCCTTTTCGAATGCGGCATGAGCCGAAGTGGGCAACACAATATTTGGGGTAGTCACACCATTGGTCTGAGCGAATTGATCTCGGGCCGCCTTTACGACCATCAGAATGCTCTCGGTTCCTCCCGAGGTCATGAATCCAGCCGATTCGTCATCGGCACCGAGCCACGGACCGACCATAGACAGCACGTCAGTTTGCATAATTCGCAGGCTGGGAAATGCGTCCGTGCTCAAAGCATTTTCACCACTAAATCGCCGGTATGCATCTTCGGCTACAGCAATGGCTTCTGGTCCTGCGTAATACGCAAGGCTGAAGACGCGTCCGCTGCGCCAATCAACATCGTCAACACGGAGTGATTCAAGATCCTGAATCAGTTGCGGGGCCGGGATTCCCTTAATTGGCAGTCGTTTCATGGTTGGTCCTTACTTTACATAACTATGATTATGGGCGTAGACCCATATCTATCCAGGTTGGGATATCCCCGATATTGAGTCGTTTATGAGGGGTTTTGCGGCATCCAGCAACCATGTCAATGCTGCCTTGAAGTCTCGTGTCGTTGGATCAATTGACGGATCAAGATCTAGCTCAACATCATCGATCGCACATTTCAAAATAAAAATTTGGTCTCGTAATGCATCGAGTTCGCTACGTGTTACCACCAACTCATCTTCGCTTAAAGCGAGCTCTGAAGCCCTCTGACGGGCCACCCAGTCCCATTGCTTGCAAGACTGAGTACAGAATCTTCGAGGCCGACCAGACCCTGTCTGCACGGGTAAAGGCGTTCGGCACCACACGCATTTGGCTATGTCTGCCACTGGGCGCTCTGTTCGAGTACTCCCTAGTTCGCCGGGTCGAACGATCCCCGAATCATGCGATTTAGTCATGACGAAAAGATAAGCCAAGACTGATTTCAATGTGTGGATGGCACCCCATACTGGTTCTGTGACAAAACTGCCTGCTGCACCAAAATCATCGTTTGCAAGCGACAACGTTGCTGGCGCTCACCCACTGGTACTTGAGGCAATCGCGGCAGCAAATGTTGGTCACGTTCCCGCATATGGTGCTGATCCAATTACGGCGCGCACTGAAGTCGCGTTCAAAGAACTATTCGATCACGATGTAACAACGCAGTTCGCTTACGGTGGTACCGGCGCAAATGTGTTTGCTTTGGCCAGCATGTTGCGACCAGCAGATGCAATTGTGTGTGCTGCTCAGTCTCACATCAATGTTGATGAGACCGGCGCGCCTGAACGAGCTTTGGGTACCAAACTCATCACCATTCCTACGGCCGACGCAAAACTTCGTCCTGCAGATTTGGAAATTGCAAAGTCGATGTTTGGAAATCAGCATGCGCCGCAGCCTGGAATCGTCGCAATCACTCAAGTGACAGAGCTAGGTGCACTGTATTCAGTGGAAGAGATTCGCGCACTGAGCGAAGCTGCGCACGCGATGGGAATGTATGTATACCTTGACGGCGCACGAATTGCTAATGCCACAGCGGCGCTTGGCGCATCACGTGAGGTTCTGCGATCGTTTACTCGTGATGCTGGTGTCGATGCGATGACTTTCGGTTGCACGAAAGCCGGAGGGATTTTCGGTGAAGCAGTTGTGTTCTTTAATCCCTCATTTGCAAATCGATCCGTCTACGTGCGCAAGCAAGTTACGCAACTGCATTCCAAAATGCGATTCATCGCTGCCCAGTATGAAGCAATGTTGCAAAATGATTTGTTCATCACGCTCGGTGGTCAGGCGAATAAGGCAGCACGAATGCTGTTCGACAAAACGAAGGACATCGCGTCTTTGCAATTGGCAACTGCCCCAGCAGCCAACAGCATGTTCCCTATTATCGAAAAGGCTGCGCGAACACAGTTGCAAGAATGGGCCCATTTTTACGACTGGGATATTTCGAAAAATCAGGTTCGTTGGATGACGGCGTGGGACGTGACCGAGCCAGAAATTGATGATTTTGTAGCGGGAGTGCGCACTCTCCTGGCCTGAGCGCCCCTTGTATCACCTAATTGACTGGTCGGTTAGTTATCACCTATTGTCTCCGCAGGGCAGTACCAAAGTCGCGGGGGCGTCATGGCATCACTTGAGTTCACTACTAAGCGAGTGCAAACCGATGATGAGTGGATGGATGTTGCAGAATGTCGCGGGCTCACTGAAGTGTTCTTCCCTCCTATCGCTGAACGTCCACAAGCTCGCGAACGACGCGAAGCGATGGCACGAACAGTGTGTACGCAATGCGCTGTTCTCGATACCTGTCGCACCTTTGCACGAGAGAATCATGAGTATGGTTTTTGGGGTGGAGAGTCTGAAGAAGAACGGCATGCTGCCGGTTATCGACTCATTGCACCAATTGGTGTTCGCGCCGTTTCTCAGCGTTAATCCCCTGACGCAAAGACGCGTTGGCTGTGGGCTTCTGTGACGGCGTTCCCAACGCGTGAACTCGCCGAGCAGTTGGTCGGAACAGCTTGGTCTGCTTACGACGCCACACGCACGATTGATCATGTTTTTGAGGTCAGCGCGCACGTATCAACTAATCGTGTTTTTCGCGTGGTGTTCAATGATTCATCGCACATTGTGGCGAAGATCTCGTCATATGGATCATATTTTTTATTCGCTGAAGATCACGATCGCCTGTTTACGAGTGCGCAATTACTGAGGGGCTCACGCTGGGAAGGATTCTTGGCCGAAGTATTGCCGCTCGATGGTCACGCCTACACGTGGTACGACGGAACGTATTGGGTGGCGTTCTATACCGATGTGGAGCGCGCTATGCAGTTGCCATCAATTTTGAATAACGAACAAATTGGAAACTTGGCTCGTGAAATAGCTTCCTTCCATCGTGAATGCTCCCATATTGCCGGAAGCTTGCCGCCAACATCCAATTCGGTGAAAGGCGATGCGATTCATTTGCTTGATCAACTCTCTCACGAGTTTGCTGCCGAACATTTTGGATTACGTCATGACGATATAGAAATAGCGAAACGATCAACTCATCAGTTTCTGCTGCATCTTGAACAAATCCGATTTGACGAATGGGACAAAATCCCTGTGCTCGTCGATTGGAACCTTGGCAACTTCTCGGTAAAACATCACGCTTCACAATTTGAATTGTTTAGTCGATGGGATTACGACTGGTTTCGCATTGATACACGAATGCTTGATTTCTATTTTTTCTCACGAGTGTCATCGGAAACGGGTGATCGAACTTCGTTCACCTATTCCCCTCATACCCTTCTTGAGCCTCGGTTCATACATTTCTTGAAGCAATATCATTCAGTTTTTCCGCTCTCAAAACGAGAATTGTTGTTTCTGCCGTGGGCGTATCGGTTCTTCATCCTGAACTATGTCATTCGTGAGGGTGCAAAATTTTTCCGTGAAGATATCAGCGTGAAATTTCGTAAGGACGCAACACGCATCTATTTGCCGATGCTTGATGCCTTCGATGCATCGCCTTTGCTTGCAGTGCTGGAATGAAAATTAATCTGCAATTTTGTGCATCGAAGTTTTGAACCACTTACCCTTTTCAACGTATACGGCTGCACCAAATTCGATATCCGATTTGCGAGCCCTGCCCTCTTTAATTACTGCGGGGGCTCCCACGGCAAGAGCGCCAGGTGGAACCACTTGATCATTGAGTACCACCGCATTTGCGGCAACGATGGCTCCGGTGCCAACGCGTACTCGATGCAGCACAACCGCTCCAGATGACACCTGGGCGCCATTTTCGATAATGCAGCATTCGAGGTGGACGATATGGCCGATGACGCAATCATCGCCGACGATGGTCGGGTCTTGCGGCGTGGTGTGGATCACAGTGTTGTCCTGAATGCTGGTCCGCGCACCGATCTTGATGTATCCATCGTCTCCGCGCAGAACGGCTCCTGGCCAGATCGTCGATTCAGCTCCAATTTCAACTGAACCAATGATCACCGCATCTGGGTGAACGAATGCAGTTTCGTGAATATTTGGAACTTGGTCTCCGAGTGCGTAAATCGCCATTCGCCTACCGTAGTGCGCGAATATGGCGTGCGTATTGGGGAAACTCACTTTTCGCAGGTACCGTAGAGCCCCATGTCTAAGCGCATTGATATCGAATTGACCAGTAACCGTGGAGATGGAACGTGGACGTGGCGTGCAGCTGGCGCTAAGACCCCAAAGGGCACGCTCAACGGATCGATTCTTGATGCTGGTGCCAAGACAGGTGACACGTTCAAGGTTGAAGCAGAATTCGACCTCGACGGTGTAGAAATTCTTTCGCTCGTCAAGACTAAAGAAAAAGCAATTCGCGGAAATTTGTTGCAAATAATTGGTTCCGAAAAAGAGTTTCAACCAGTTACACAAAAACTTGCTGACAAGAGCAAGGATCGCAAACCGAAGCGTGATGGCGATCGCAAGCCACGACGTGATGGCGATAAACGACCTCCGCGTGAAGGTGCAGATGGCGAGAAGTCTGGCGATCGTCGCCCCCGCCGTCCATCATTCACCGCACCACCAGAACTGCCAAAGCGTCCTGCTGCGAAGCGTCTAAAGCCAAAGCGTGTTCATCGCGCTGCAGTACTTGACACACTTCCGGTTGAGCAACGCGGAGTTGCTGAGCGTGCGCTCGTTGGCGGAATCAAGGCTGTACGCGACGCTGTGAAAGAACAGAACGAGCTGTTGAAAAAAGAAGGTAAGCCACTTGTCCCTGCCGAGGGTCTTATCTCGATGGCGCAAGAGTTGCTTCCAAAGTTGCGAGTTGCAGAATGGCTAGATAAGGCAGAAGCTGCCAAAGCTGAAATTGAATTGCTTGATCTGCGCGATCTTCGCCAAGTAGTTGTCGGTGCCGACGACCCAATGGTGGTTCGAGACGAATCTACGCGTGCGTTGGCAACCGAATTGAAGGCTGCCCTGAAGTCTCGCCAAGAGTCAGAGCAAACACGTTGGCTCGAAGACATCAAATCTGCAATCGGCGTTTCGCGTGTCATTCGTGCATTGAAAATTTCGAGCGAGCCACCTAAAGCTGGTCAGCCATTCCCTGCAGAACTTGGTGCACAGTTGGCCGCAGCAGCTTCGGCATCGTTGTCATCTGAAACTGCCCCAGATCGTTTCAGTGCAGTGCTTGAAGCCATTGCTTTCTCGCCAATACGCGGACAGGTGAAACTTGCCGCTGTTCCACCGAATCCAAATGAAGCGATGCTGTCAACGGTGAAACGAGTTGCACCTCTCGTGCCACAGATCGCGTCGATGTTTGGCATCACTGTGGCTCCCGGTGCACACAGTCCTCGCCCACTACGGCCTACGCGTCCCGTGCGCCCAAAGGGCAAGCCAACACCGTCGAAGGCTCCTCAGGCTTCTCCGGCGCCACAAGCATCTCCAGTTGTCGAAGCTTCGCCGGCCCCAGAAGCTCCTTCAACTTCCGAATAGGACAACTGCTGACATAGTCTTGAACTATGTCTGATGTCGTAACTTTCGAAAAACAAGGTCAAATCGGTTTCATTACTCTGAACCGTCCGGAAGCGCGTAACGCTGTAAACGGTGCGGTTGCACAAGCGTTTGAAATTGCAATTGATCAGCTCGAAAATGATCCAGAAGTTTGGGTAGGAATCCTTCGAGCCAACACGGAGGGCCAAGAGAGGCCTGTCTTTTGCGCAGGAGCCGATCTGAAGGCTCTGAACTCGGGTGAAAATAATCTGTTCACCGAACGAGGAGGTTTCGCAGGTTTCGTCTATCGCGATCGCAAAAAGCCGATCATCGTTGCCGTTGATGGCTTGGCTACAGCGGGTGGATGCGAAATTGTGCTGGCAGCTGACATGGTGATCGCAACTACTCGTTCAGCCTTCGGACTGGCTGAGGTCAAGCGAAATCTCATTGCGGGCGCGGGTGGTTTGTTCCGTCTTCCGCGTGCAATTGGACAAAACGTAGCGATGGAAGTAATTCTCACTGGTGATCCACTTTCGGCTCAGCGCGCTTACGAATTAGGTCTCGTGAATCGTCTAGTGGAACCTGGTAAAGCCGTTGAAGCCGCAATCGAACTAGCGAACAAGATAGCGCTATCCGCTCCCCTCGCTGTGTGGGCATCTCGCAAAATTGTTCTTGCTTCGGCATACGAAAATGACGAAAAGCTCATCAGCATGACGAACCATGAATTTGGTGCAGTCCTGAAATCGGAAGACACCAAAGAAGGTCTTACTGCATTCATCGAAAAGCGACCACCCCAGTGGAAGGGTCGTTAAAGTTCGCTTGACGCGATGAGTAGCCGGGCCTTCATGCCCGCGCGCTCAAACAGGTTTTTGGTGAGTCGGTCACCTGGCAGCGCATATGCGTCGATCTGTGTGCAACCCTCAGATCGAGCACGAACTCGCAATGCCTCAATGAGAGTGGCACCTGCTCCCAAGTCGCGAGCGTGTTGGCTTACATATACACGTCGTACCAAGGCAATGGAAGTAGAAATTTCCATTTGCGCGAAACCACACAGTTGGCTTTGCGACTCAACCACTAGCACAATGTGACCAGCAACAGTGCCGTACGAGTCGATGTCGAGTCCAACGAGTGGCACTACAGACAACAGTTGTTCGCTGCCGCGATAGGTTTTAGATTCAAGCACACATTGCTGCTCTAATTCGCTTACAGCAGACGCATCTTGCGTAGTTGCGCTACGCACAGTGAATAGTGAGGCAGTCACTGAGTTGTCATTACCGATTGTGCGGCAGCAATAATCACAGCGCGGTTGCGGTGTGCGCATTCATATCTAAAAATGCTCTGAGCTTCCGCTGCGGTGACTGATGCGAGAAGATCTACAACTTGTGCACCAGTAAGCAGGTCGTAACCCTCGTGCGGTTCCGCTGCCGTTGCGATGTTCACCTGTTCACTCACTACCGCTGCTGGTTCTTCTGCAGGTCGGACACGAGTTTCAGTAGTTGGATACATGGCGCCACGAATTTTCGACACCACACCCCAAATGAGCCCAGGCAATTTCTGGGCACCAATTTTCACCGTGAACTCACCAACGACACGTGCGTTCCGCACGTCCTGCTTGATTCGGTCAGTTATTTGAAAAGCGGACATGCATCGTCCTCTACAGGACAACCAGGTGCACTATTTCGCACAAGAAGGAAACACTGGGCGCACTGGGTCTCGTCGGGTCGACGCGGCTGCAGACGTTCCATTCCGTCTGTTTTGTCGTCGACTACAACGTCTTCCTCATCTTCTTCGGGAGGTGAATCGTCTGCTGCGGTGAGCTTCTCGCGGAGAATGGCATCGAGGTCGGCTTCGACGTCATCCTCTGTTCGCAAGTCATCGTCATCGTCATCGTCTTCAGAAACTTTCTTGGCGACTGACTCGAGAGGAATTTCGTCAGGATCGTCTGCAATTTCGATAGTTTCATCAACAGCGAAACCATCGTCTTCAAGACCATCAATTTCGAGTGCATCTGCATCGAGTTCGTCACCGTCTAACTCAGGGGCAGAAAGTATCTCGCTATCTAGATCATCTGGACCGATGACATCGTCGTCTGACATTCAAATTTCCTTTCAACTGCGTGCGGCGAGACAGTACTCCATAAAGGGGTGAATAATGCGAATTTCTTTGCTTTTCGCTGAAATTACGTATTACGCCGAGTTTCGGCCTTTCGCTCTGAGTCCAGGCGTTCCAGCGCAGGAGCCTCAAATGTCATATGGGTCATGGCGTCGGCAACTGCCCTGTGCCCTGCTTTCTCAGCAATCAGGCGATGCATCTCGATTACCACTCGTCGGTATGCGGGGTGCCCCTGAGGCGCAGAGCGTAGCTCCAGAAGATGTATTGCCTCACGTGCATTGAACTGCATGCTGTATCGCAGGCGGTACGCCATGGAGATCGCATATGCGGCTTGCTCCGGGTAATCCGGTCGCAGAGCCTCATACAGCGTCGCAGAGCGTGTCATGGACTCCTCAAATTCATCGGCAACACCTGCTTCAGCTACGAGCTCTGGCATCACGTAACCATGGTCAGGCGACAAACGTTGCCATTCAATCGTCAAGAGACGATGTCGCTGCAAGTCACGAAATGCGCCGTAATCACCGAGCACATCGAACCGGTAGTCAATTCGTTCGAACGCGCGACCCGGTTTGTGGCGACGATTGTCACGGTTGCCAACGTAGGCGGAGATGAGTCGCACTTTTTCGTCATGACTCAATTGCGACACACGATTTAAAATCTGTGACTCGGGTAGATGCGAATGCGCGTAGCAAATTGCCGCCAACAACTTATTCTCTCCATCGACATCGAAATCAATCAGTTCGACTTCATGAACAGGATCAGGTTCTAGGGCGCCAAACATGTCATCAACCAAAAACGCGGTCTGTTCAGAATTGGTTGCAAGGTAACTGCTCCACTTACCGCCACGTTCGGGCAAATCGACTCGGCGTAGAAAACTCGGAACCACTTTGCGTAATTCAGTCAGCATCATGTCGGCGTACTGGCGTGACTCTGGAAGGGGATGCGCGCGCATTCGCAGCAACATCGATTCGTAGGCCTGCCCAGTTCCAAAGATACCCACGTTCGAGAGCGCACTTGCTGGCAGGATTCCGCGAACTGCGTCAAGTCCTTTTGCTCGTGTTGCTTGTCGGTATACAAAATCCGAATCATTAATTCCTCGAGGAATTGATTTACGAACATGTTCGGTAACCGATTGCACGAGTGAGCTGTAACTATCAAACATTCGATCCATGTCGCCGACATATCGTGTGCCGTATGGTCCACTCAAAATTTCGGGATCGCGATAATACCGATACCTACCGCCAAGTCGAGCGTCATAGTTGATGTATCTCGTGCTTTGCTCGAGGTAGCTCATCAGTCTTCCCCACTCAAGAATCTTGGTGAGCAGGTTTGATGCTTGCTCGCACGCCAGGTGAACACCACCAAGTTGGGCTACGGAGTCATCACCGTATTCAACGAAAACCTTTTCATAAAGAGCTTCTGCCTTGTCAATGCCGACAGTCGCATCGACACTGATGTCGCCAGTGAGATCTAAGTCATTAACAAATTCATCAAGAAATAGTCTGCGCAAACTTTTCGGGCTACGACTGTAACGAGCGAACAACGCACCCTTCACGACCTCAGGCAAGTTGACGAGTGCAAAAACGGGAAGGTCAAGATTGGTGAAATACCGTTTCAGTATTTCTGCCTCTTCATCGAGAAAAACTTCTGGAATGTAGACCGTCACGGAGGGAAATTCTAGAAGTCTCGTCGAGGTAGATCGGGTATGCCTCTTAGGCGTACACCTGCACGCAATCGCTTTGGATACGGCATGAAACCTGGGTCACCCACGCCACGAATTGACCGTCAATGGTGAGCCGCTGAGGACTCCCCGACCAATTGAAGAATTCGCCTTGGCTATACGCAAGGAGTGGATGTGGCAGATGGGTTCCGAGCGCAGTCTTTTGCCACATCAATCGCCGTTGACTTCGCCGCATAGCACCGGATACCTCGAAGATGTCAAGTTTGCCGTCGTTGGGATGCGCGCGCGGGGCGACCTCTCGTTGCTTCCAGAATCCGCTGTTGGTGATCACCGAAATGGCACCGCGGAAAAACCGTCGCGCGATACTCAGAGATCCTATGCACACGTCTGTGTGTTCATGGCCGTCAGCGTCTGTATATGAAACTGAAATTGCATCAATTACGACCCGTAAGCGATTTGTTTTACCGGTTCGTTTTGACACGCCAAGCACTTTGAGGATGTCGCCTGATTGCACGAAAAATGTTTGGTTGTGTATTTGCTGAGCGGCATTATCACGAAGAAATGTTCCCAGTTGTCGATCGGAATCAATCTGCATCGCATGATCGGGAACGGTCGACGTTATCCCCCATGGTGATCCTGGTGTTATTGGCATTGTTACAACTTGCCTATTTGACTAGATGCTGCAACGACTCCGGTGAACAGCGACTTTGCAGCATCTGCACTTGATGAAGTCGAAACCGATTGGTCATCGAGAGTGGTGAATTGTCGCAGAATATCGATGAGCTGCTTCATCGTTCGTACAAAGTCACCAGCGGTGACATCGTCATCATCCAAAATATCAAATAGTGAAGTTCCGTGCGACCAATCGAAAGCTGTCGCCATGAAACCAGCGTCGGGTGGACGATGTGGCAACAGACCAGCTGCAATCTCACTTGAAGTGATGCGCCTGCTGATGCTCTCAATTTCAGACCAGCGCTTTTTCAATTCCGCATTTGGGAAATGTGGTTTTGACGACTCGTCTCGTCTTCGATCCTCGAAAACAAACACTGACGCGAGACTTGCCAATTCGTGTACAGATAGCCCTGAAAAGATTCCTTCGGACAGACATTCGGCAATGAGAAGGTCTGACTCGTGGAAGATTCTGCCAAGCATCACACCTTTCTGGGTAAGCGACCAATCATCGACATAACCCCACTCCTCTAGCAGCGTGGTGAGGTCATCAAACTTTTTGCTTACCGAAAGCGCAGAATTAGAAACGCGTTTTTCTAGTTGGGCAAGTTCTTTGGCTATCCGGTCCGCTGAGTCCGCTGCCGTCAATTTGAATTTGGCATCAGGATCACGCATGAATGGATGATCGGAGTTTGATCGGGAATCCTTTTTCCCGCTGCGAGAGAGCACACGTTCATTGATCTTGAACTTGGCCAATTTTAGTGATGTCTCTTTCAGAAAACGAGCGTTTGTCGGTTGGAACGGCATTGGTAATTCAAGGCGACCGAGTGTGTAAATCGTATCTGCCAAGTCCCGCGATGAAATGGTGCGCACTCCTCGATTGATGGATAGAAGAGAAAGTTTTCCTCCGTTGCCTCGACTTGCGGTAGAGATGACAACAAGTCGGTCGCTGGGCTTTGCATCCCCGATGAGCACGACATCTCCTGGGCGCAGTCGCGAGAATTGTTCCTCAAAGTCGTAAGCGCTCTTTACCTTTACATTGCCTTGGCGATAGTTATCAACATCGCCGAAATCGCTATGCGACTGGTCTCGCAATCTTTGCTCTTCCTTGCTTCGACGACTGATGCGCGCTTGGATCTCGACAATCTCGCGACCAGATTGAAACTGTGAAAACGAGAGATTCAAAAGATGCCTTGCTTGAACGCGACTTGTCGTTCGAATCAGATTCGCCGCCATGTTGTATGTCGGTCGGAATGCAGAGTTGAGAACGAACGACCGACTAGATACCAATGCAGCTACCTGATCGAAGGTGACAAACGGGTTCCATAGTGTGAGTGCATGGCCAACAGTGTCGAGGCCCCGTCTGCCAGCGCGCCCAGTGAGTTGGGAGAAATCCGAAGGCTTCAGAATTTGATGCGTTTCACCGTTGTACTTAGTGATTTTGTCGAGCACAACAGCCCGCGCAGGCATATTGATGCCTACAGCAAGTGTTTCTGTCGCAAACACCACCTTCACAAGCCCCTGTGCGAAACACTCCTCCACGGCTTCCTTGAAGCTGGGTACGAGTCCCGCGTGGTGCACTCCAATGCCCGCTTCCAATTGACGAAGAAAACGTGTGTAGTTCAAAGCAGCCAAATCATCATCGGTAAAAGCTTCAACATGGCTGTCCAAGATTCCTGCGATTATTTCTCGTTCCTGTGGCGTAGTAAACGAAATGCCGAGCTTCAGACATGCGTGCGCTGCTTCATCGCATTGGTTGCGACTAAAAATAAAATAAATAGCAGGTAGTAAGTCATCTTCTTGTAGCTGCATCAACACATCCGGGCGATTTGGAGTGAAGAATCGACTTGGTGGGCCACTGTGTCTTCCTCGTGCCCCATATGGATGTTGCTTCTTTGTTTGGGGTGCGGACATCGATTCAATTTTGGATACTTGCTCGTTGGGTTTACCTCCAACGATGGTGTCAAAGACTCTCAACTGATTGGTGGTTTTATCTCCAACTACATAGTGATTAATCAGCTCAACTGGTCGTTTGCTTTCGACGATTGGACGAGTCGGTCCGCGCACCGTGGTCAACCATTCACACAATTCATCTGCATTGCTCACCGTTGCAGAGAGACATACCAATTGAACGGTTGGGTCAAGATGGATAATTACTTCTTCCCATACTGGTCCGCGATATGCGTCTTGCAGGAAATGCACTTCATCGAGCACTACAACCCCGAGGTTGTCTACGTTCGACGAACGCGCATAAATCATGTTGCGAAGTACCTCTGTTGTCATAACGACGATCGGCGCCTGTGCGTTGACGCTGTTGTCGCCTGTCAGCAAACCAACTTCGTTTGCTCCATAAAGCTTCACAAGCTCATTAAATTTCTGATTAGAAAGTGCCTTAATCGGTGCAGTGTAGAACGCTCGTTTGCCCAATTTTCTTGCCAACCCGATGGCATATTCGGCAACGACGGTCTTGCCTGATCCAGTTGGAGCAGCTACTAAAACGCTCTGGCCAGCGTCGATGCAGTCGAAAGCTTGGATCTGGAATGTGTCGAGCGCAAATGAGTAACCACTCGTGAGCGAGTGGCGATGAGGAGAGATCACAATCTGCTATTCGCTCTCAGGCGAACGCTTCTTCTTTCGACGCTGAGCGATATACCCGATAAGAATTGCGATAAGGAACAGAAGCGTCATTGGGATAGCTAGAGCCATCATTGAGATCGGGTCTCCACTTGGCGTGATTGCAGCTGCAATGACAAATGTTCCCATGATGGAGTATCGCCATTGTTTGATCAGCGTCTGTGGAGTCACCACGCCGACAAGTTGCAGAAACACCACCATGACCGGCACCAGGAACCCAGCTCCAAAAGCAAGAACCATTAACGCAACGAGGCTGATGTATTTCGAAATCTGGTAAGTCTGTTCGACTCCGGCGCCAGACCAGGCAATGAGAAACTCGAGTGCCTTATCAAGCGTCCAATATGCGAGCCATGCACCGGTCATGAACAGCACTACCGAAGCAACAATGAATGGAATTGAATATTTCTTTTCCTGCTTATTTAAGGCAGGAACTATGAACTTCCACAACTGCCACATGATGACCGGAAGCGCGATGATGAGGCCGCCGTAGCCAGCGATTCGCATACGTGAGGAAAGTCCTTCTATCGGACCCAATGCATAAAGATTTCCAGTGCAGTGAAAATCGGGACGAGCCGCGCAAATATTTCGATATGGCTGTGTGAGAAACCTCAGAAACGAATCGTAAAAAACCAAAATTATTGTTGAGCCAACGGCTATCGCTAAGAGCGAGCGAACAAGACGCATACGCAACTCCGCAAGATGTTGGAAGATGGTCATGCCACTCTCCCCTGGGGCTCCTTGTCCTCTAGTCAGACTGACCATCAGTTGCCTTCCTCGTGCCCGGTTTCAGGGAGTCCAATTTCGAACGGTATAAAGGCGGAATCAGGGTCTAATTCCGGATCAGGTTCTGGAACCACCTGCGAGTCAAGAATATCTTCAGGCCGATTGTGCACTGGTTCAATCTCTAATTGAACCAAGGTTGGCTCTATTAGTTCTTCTAAAGCCCCATCATGGATATTCGGTGTTACTTCATCTTCATCGGATTCTAAATCGTTGAAGCCAACTTCAAAAGGAATGAATGTTGGTTCAGGCTCGATTTCTGGCTCTGCATCTGGAAGGTTTGGCGCATTGTGGTCAAATTGAGCGACATCGCGAAGCGTGTTGTTCGCCTCTTGACTTGCCGAATCAAACATCGACTTGTAGCCCTGTGCCGTTTCACGCAGGTCGCCAATAGTGTCGCCAAACGCGCCTTTGAATTCTGATTGAGCGTCCGTGGTGATCCGTTTGAATTCTCCGTACAGTTTTCCAGCTTTTCGTATGACTCCGGGAAGCTTTTCGGGACCAAGGATGACCAGTCCCAGAATGAGTAGGAAGAAGATTTCGCTTCCAGAGAAGTTAAACACCTAGACAGTCTAAACCTCGATGAGGAATGTATGCGTAGCATGGCGACGTGCAAGAGCGCATTTCGCCCCTCATTAATACGCAAATTACCTTCGCCCACCGTGGCGCAAGGGCGCATTTGCCCGAGAACACCATCGAGGCGTTCCAATTGGCACTTCGTTTAGGTGCGACTGGACTTGAATCGGATACGTGGATCACACGAGACGGAATCGCAGTACTTGATCACGATGGCGTTGTGAAGGGACGAATTCGAAACAAACCAATTAATCAATTTGTCAAAGACGATCTGCCTCAGTGGATTCCTTCTCTTGCAGAGTTGTATCAACAATGTGGTTCGGAGATGCACATCAGCTTGGATATCAAAGACACAAAGAGCATGGCCGCAGTAATTTCAACTATTGCAGAAATTGGTTTGCCAAGTAAGACGTGGCTTTGTCATCCCGATTTGCACTTTCTCGAGTCTTGGGTAGGGCGCGTCGACGGTTGCAATCTCGTACATTCCACAAGATTGAAATCAATGGTGAAAGGTCCTGAGCGTCACGCTGCAACTTTGCGGGACCTCGGAATTTCTACGGTCAACATGCCATTTTCAGATTGGAATGGCGGATTAGTTGCTTTGTTTCATCGATTCGGAATCTTTGGTTTTGGCTGGAATCTTCAATTTCCCGAAGTGCTCGTTGCGGGAATGCGAATGGGCCTGGACGGAATCTTCAGCGATTGGCCTGATCGTGCAACTGATGCTATGAAACTCGTGCACGAATAAAATTACAGCCAGTGGAATGATCCAACCGGCCAAATGATTACAAATGCGCGACCGACGACAAGTTTTTCATCGATGGTGCCGAACATTCTGCTATCAAACGATTGCGGACGATTGTCCCCCATCACAAAGATATGACCATCCTCCACAGTGGTCAGCGCCATCTCCGGAATACGACATCGATCATCCAAATTGTCTTGTGCGAGGTCGTAATCATTGAGATACGGCTCGTCGGTTGGTTTCCCATTGACGGACACCACACATTTTGAAATTGAAACCGTATCTCCAGGGAGCCCAATCACGCGCTTGATGAGATCATCATGCTGCACCGCCGTTCCATCAGTAGTGACGCGATCGAAAACAACGACGTCTCCGCGATGTATGTCATGCAGCCGGTACGACAACTTGTTAACCAAAACACGATTGTTTTGAAACATGGTCGACTCCATGCTCGGACCGCTGATGTAGAACTGTTGCAACACGAATCCACGAACCAAAAAAGCAATTACAAGAGCGATGCCTACTACCGTTACCCATTCACGAAGCGACTTGTATGCCGTATTTGGTTTCGGATCAATAGGTTCGGACATGAGTTACCAACCTATCAAAATGGGTCATAATTTACAGCGCGTCGATCATCCGCTGAACCCTGTTGTCTACAGACTGAAACGGATCCTTGCAGACAATAGTTTTGGGTATTTCATCATTTACTTTTAGATGAACCCAATCAACCGTGAAATCTCGTTTCCGAATTTTTGCTTGCTTGATGAATTCGCCTCTGAGCTTTGCCCTTGTGGTCTGTGGCGGTATGTCTTTAGCAACAACGATTTCTTCGTCGGAACACATGACGTCTACGTGACCAGCATCCTGAAGTGCATAGAAAATTCCACGATCACGTTTAATGTCGTGATATTGAATATCAATCATCTGCGTCCGAGCGTCATCTAGTGCTAATTGGTGGCGTGATCGAAATTGTTCGACTAGGTGATATTTGATGACCCAGTCAACTTCGCGATTCAGTTGAAGCGGATCTGAATCAATCGATGAAACACAGTGTTTCCACATCTCGAGAGCCTGCAGCTCCTCATTGTTGAATCCTCTTTGCTCTGAAAAAGTAATTGCACGATCCACTAGTTCTTTTTGTATTTCAACCGCTGACATTTCCTTACCACTAGCGAGTTTTACCTTCTTGGTGCAGGAAATATCGTGACTAATATCGCGAATTGCGCGCGCAGGATTATCTAAAGTCAAGTCTCGCAACTTGAAACTCTTATCTTCAAGCATTTTTAGCACACATGCAGCAGAACCGATCTTCAAGAACGAGGAGTACTCGCTCATATTTGAGTCTCCAACGATGACGTGCAGACGCCTAAATAGATCTGAATCGGCGTGTGGTTCATCGCGAGTATTGATAATCGGACGGCTTCTTGTTGTTGCCGAACTCACACCATCCCAAATGTGCTCAGCGCGTTGAGCAATGGAAAATATCGGTCCTCTTGCAGTCTGCAATATATGTCCAGCTCCACAAAAAATTTGTCGCGTAATCAGAAAAGGAATGAACTGCATGTTGTAATCAACGAAATCGCTACTTCGTAAGGTGAGGTAATTTTCGTGACACCCGTAACTATTGCCGGCGAAATCAAGATTATTTTTGAAGAGGTAAACGGTTCCCCGTATTCCTTCATCTCTCAGTCTTTCTTCGGCTGCTAATTGAAGGTCCTGCATTACCAATTCGCCAGCTTTGTCCTGAACCACAACATCGTGAATTGAATCGCACTCTGCTGTCGCGTACTCGGGATGACTGCCCACGTCTAAATACAAACGTGCGCCATTTTCCATGAAGACATTTGAGCTTCTCCCCCAGGCGACGACGTTTCGAAAAAGGTATCGGGATATCTCGTCAGGACTTAAGCGACGTTGACCGCGCAAAGTGCAAGTGGCGCCGTACTCGGTTTCGATACCGAATATTCGCCTATCCATCTGGATTAAGCGAGAAGCTCGGTGAGTGAATGCTCTGTTACGCGCTTGAAACAGCGACGACTTCCGTTTCGCTGTAACAGCGCAACCTCGAGGTCAGTTGATTGCAGAAGACGTTCGTCAGTAGACAAGGCAGTTCTTGCAATCTTTACAACTTCTTGCAGCGGAAGATCTTCGACAAATGCGGTCTCCACCTTGCTGCGAATTGAATCGGCGTCACCACCGATAACAATAAATCGCTTTTCGTCGAGCACCGTTCCGTCGTACATAATGTGGAAAAGTTGATCTTTAGCGGGGACCACACCAACTTCTGCGATCAGTATTTCAACCTCAAGGGGCTTAACTTCGTGGGTAAATGTTTGACCAATCATTTGCGCATATTGATTTGCAAGGCTGCGGGCGTCAACGTCGTGTCGGGAGAATTGGTAGCCCTTTAAATCGGCAGATCTCACACCAAGCACACGTAACTGATCAAATTCGTTGTACTTTCCAACTCCAGCAAAAGCGATTCGATCGTAAATTTCGCTTGTCTTGCGCAGAGTATTTGACGGATTCTCAGCAATGATTGCGATTCCTTCGTTGTAACGCATGGCGACTAGTGATCGACCTCGCGCTATACCTTTACGTGCAAAATCTGCACGATCTTTCATCATCTGTTCTGGGGCAACGTAATACGGCATGCTCATCGCTGCTGTACACCTGTCGTGATCGTTGCAAAAACAGCAGCAAGGTCGAAATCGCTGACGCGAGTGAAACCATTCTTCGTGATTGAAGCCACTACTGGGTAAATTCCCCGAAGCACATCTGGTCCACCAGTTGCGGAGTCAGCGTCGGATGCTTCCCATAGCGCCCGCGACACCAATTCAATGGCATCAGCGACGCTCATATCTTTGCGCCATGAAACGCGCAAAACCGTTGAAGCGTGCAGTTGGCCAGATCCGGTAGCTACAAAATCCAACTCTTCGTATCTTCCACCTGTTGCGTCGTAGTCCCACAGCCGACCTTGTCCAATTTGATCGTCGTAACCAGCAAAAATGGGAACGACCATGAGTCCTTGCATGGCAGCGGGAAGATTATTGCGAACGAACATTGAAAGTTGGTTGGCTTTACCCTCGAGTGATAGCGGTTGACCTTCAACTTTTTCATAATGTTCTATTTGCAATTGAAAAAGTTTGACCATCTCCATTGCCGGGCCCGCAGCTCCAGCAATAGCCACACCACTGAAGTCATCTGCTTGAACAACTTTTTCCATTGATCGGTGGCTAATCAGGTTGCCCGATGTTGCGCGTCGATCACCCGCCATAACAACGCCGTCCGCACACCGAATGGCGACACACGTTGTTGCATGCGGGATGTCTACTTGTGAGACGTTGGCGTAATTCGAAAAAGGTGATAATCCGACGCGCTTCAACAATTCTCCGAAATTAGACCCAGGGTCTTGTTCGATAGAGAAAAGAGGGAACTTCATGGTGCTTTCAGGCTAAGGCTACTGCCCGCCCTTTTGCACGTAGCTCTTCACAAACTCTTCAGCGTTCTCCTCTAATACTTCGTCAATTTGGTCAAGGATCGAATCAAGATCAACTCTGATTGCGTTGTCCGATTTGTTGCTTGCTGATTCTTCGTCGGATGATTGCGAACTTGGAGGTTCCTTATCGTGTTGCTTGAAAACTCTCTCGCCCATGGTTAAAGGGTACTACTCGGAAAAACTTGCTCGCCAAGCCGAGCGAGAAGGTCCTCAACACTCGTAGCTCCGTCAATGATTGATTCTGTGAGAATTCGAGTGCCCTTAAGTGGTTCGTCCATATGAACTTTTTGTAGCGGACGATTTCCGACGTCGAAAACGATGCTGTCCCAGTTTGCGTTGACGATGTTGCCAAACCATTTATCCACCACACGTCCGCGGAAATAGGCCCTCGTTGTATCTGGAGGATGAAGTGCAGCATGGGCTATCGCCACATCACCGTAGAGGGAAAGAAGCCCCATCTTGTTTGCTAGACAGACCTTCGGATCGAGTGAGTGATACATGAGATCAATTGCTTTCAAGCGAGAGTCAGAATCACGTAGCGAGTGTCGCCTCCGGGTGCCTTCGACAATCCGAAGCTTGGCAATCCAATCGATTTTTGCAACCAGATCATCTGAATGCGTGGACAATTTATCGAGAGTGTCCTGCCATTCACACAAAATCTCATCCAATTCAACGGTGCTGAGACCTGTGTCATCGCATGTTTCTGCGTACGCGTGAGCTGCGGCGCAGAGCTCCGTTTGGATTTGAATCGCTGACATTCGGGAGCCATCGGCCATCAGCACTTGTTCTTGTAATTCGATGTCATTGCTGATGCGTTTGATCGCATGAATTGGATGTGCAATGAGCAAATGTTTGGGGAAGGCCCCATCTTCAATCATCGAGAGAACAACAGATGTTGTTCCCAATTTGAGGAATGTTGCGTACTGGCTCATATTCGCATCGCCGACAATTACATGAAGGCGGCGATATTTTTGCGGGTCACAATGAGGCTCGTCTCTTGTATTGACGATCGGACGTTTCATGGTGGTTTCTAAACCGATCAATTCTTCAAAGAAGTCTGCCCGTTGAGTTATTTGGTAGCCCGCCTGGTCCACCACGCCTGTTGGAGATTCGTGGCCGACCTTTCCAGCACCGCAGAAGATTTGCCGCGTTACGAAATGGGTTGTGATGAATGCAGCAATTTGCGCAAACGGCATCTCCCGATTAATCAAATAGTTCTCATGACAGCCGTAACTGTTCCCTTTTCCGTCTGAGTTGTTTTTGAATAAGTCAATACGGACTCCTTCGGGGAGTCGCTCATTTGCTTTATTCATGCTTTCACGAAGGATGTGCTCGCCCGCCGCATCAAACAACACAGCGTCCCGAATGCCTGCGCATTCGGGACTTGAATATTCCGGATGTGCGTGGTCAACGTAGTAACGGGCACCGTTTGCAAGAACGGTATTGATCATCTTGGAATCAATGACAGGGTCGAGATAATCGTCAAGATTCACTCCGCGAGCATCCTGAGCCGGACGTTCATGACTCGCATCAAATGAGGCAAATGCCCATGACGAATCTTTGTATGCACTAACAATGAGTGATGAAGCCGTAATTGGATCTACATCAGCTCCCGAAAGCAGGATGCCATATTCGGTTTCAATTCCGCATACCTTCGGAGTTGCCACTTATAGATACTGTCCGGTTGCTGCACGTTCAATCTCTTTCCCGCCGACAAGATCATCTTGTCCTTCCCCCAGGGTTGTGATTGTTCGGATGTACACAATTCGTTCGCCTTTGCGTCCGGAAATTTTCGCCCAATCATCTGGGTTTGTGGTGTTCGGCAAATCTTCATGCTCAACGAATTCATCAACGACAGATGCCAAGAGGTCGATAACGACGATGCCTCCATCACCACCCTCGATCTTTCGCTTGATGGCCTTCTTTTTTGCACGCCTAACAATATTTTCGAGCATTGCTCCCGACAGGAAGTCCTTAAAAAACAATTCTTCCTTCTCGCCGTTTTGGTAGGTAATTTCGAGGAATCGATTTTCATTGGAATCAGCAAAAATTCGATCGATAGTGAGTTCAACTAACTGCTCAATATCGCAATCGGGACCAAATGGAAGATCATCGGATAAGTACCTCAGCAAAATTTGATGCGCCGCCTCTCGGTTAGGCCTATCAACCCGAATTTTCACGTCCAACCTGCCAGGACGAAGGATTGCAGGATCGATGAGATCCTCGCGATTGGTTGCACCGATAATGATGACGTTCTGCAAACTATCAACGCCGTCGATTTCAGCGAGCAACTGCGGAACGATCGTAGATTCCATATCGGAAGAAACACCCGTTCCGCGTGTTCGGAACATGGAGTCCATTTCATCGAAGAAAATAATTACTGGCCAGCCTTCTTCACTCTTCTCTCGTGCACGTTGAAAGACAAGACGAATTTGCCGCTCAGTTTCACCAACATATTTATTCAGTAACTCTGGTCCTTTGATATTGATGAAATACGATCGACCCTTGTCGTCACCTGTTTTGGCAGCAACGCGTTGAGCGAGACTGTTTGCAACAGCCTTTGCGATGAGCGTCTTTCCGCACCCTGGAGGTCCGTACAGCAAGATTCCTTTAGGAGCCGGCAATTGATATTCGGCGAATAGGTCTGCGTGGAGAAACGGAAGCTCAACCGCGTCACGGATCTTTTCGATTTGTCCATCGAGGCCGCCGATATCGGCGAAGGTGACGTTTGGAACTTGTTCAAGCAAGAGGTGCTCAACCTCAGGCTGTAGGAGTCTTTCGAGTAACAGATTTGAGCGTGCGTCAAGTCGGAGCAAGTCGCCAGATCGCAAATTGGCTCCCCGAAGCCCATCAGAAAGTTCGCATACTCGTTCGTCCTCGCCGCGATACGAAACGATGGCTCGTAACTCATCTTCCAACACTTTGATGAGGGTTACTACTTCTCCAGATTGTTCGGGTTGGCGCGCTTCGACGATGCTCATTGAATCGTTGAGCAGCACTTCTGATCCAAGCTCAATTGCGTCGCAATCAACATCCCCACCAACAGAAACTCGAAGCTTTCTTCCATTGACCAGAACGTCGAAGTAATCGTTAGGGCTACGACCAACAACTATTCCGTAGGGACTCGGAGGACGTGTAAGTTTTTCCACTCGCTCACCGAGCTGCACGACCTCTTCCCGCAATTCGCGAAGCGCGTACTCCAAACGGTGGTTCTTTTCCACCTCGCTACTCAATTTTTGGGCGAGCGCATCCCCGCCAGTGGCGGACTCGATTGGATGATTATCAGGCAAGGCGTACCCCATATTCGATCAATGCACCTGTAAACCTAGCGATTCTGCTGTAGTAATCTTCTCAGCGAGTACAAATTCACAAGGCAAAAGTGTGCATCCAGCGATGGAGGCGATGTAGTCTGATGAGCGAATTAGTCGTCATAAGTTTTTGCTGAAGGAGTACATGACATGAAGGTCTGGATTGATCAGGATCTCTGCACCGGAGACGGATTGTGCGAGGAAATCGCACCGGATGTGTTCACCTTGCTTGATGATGGCCTTGCCTATGTTCGTGAGAAGGACAAGATTTTCGCTACCGCTAAAGGTAACGCTCAGGGTGCTGAAGGTATGGCGAACTTCGCTGACAACATGATGGACGCTGTTATTGAATCCGCCGAGGAATGCCCTGGCGAATGCATCTTCATCGAGCCTTAGTAGCTCGTTTGTTCCGCTGACTCGGCATTTGTGCCGATGAATCGGGCAACTGTAAGAAACGCGGTGTGTGCCACCATTCGGTGATCGGGCCGAACTGCCATGCCCTCAATATGCCAAGTGCGATGGAGGACTTCCATTGTTCGTGCTTCCATCCATTGATTGCCAAAACACTGTCGAACTTGCACAGCTTGCGTGATGCTCGGCGTGTAGGCAACGAGCAAACCACCCTTGCGCAACACTTTTTCAGCGTGTGGAACAACATTCCAGGGTTCAGGCAAGTCAAGGACAACGCGGTCATAATTTGGTCCGTCAATGCCTTCGTACGCATCGCGAATTTGCACGTCGTATCGCTCGAGCGCTTCTTCTCCCAAGAAGGAACGAACGTTCGATTTCGCTCGATTTGCAAAATCCTCTCGTAATTCATAGCCGGTGATGTGTGCTCCGTATCGCAGCATCGTCATCGACAATGCCCCGCTACCAACACCTGTTTCGAAAACGCGCATTCCTGGACCGATATCGGCAATCATGCAAATTGGAGCGAGATCCTTCGGATAAATGACTTGGGCACCGCGCGGCATTTCCAGAACAAAATCTTCAAGGGTCGGTCGAAGTATCGAGTAACTCGATCCTTTGGAATTCGCAATTAGAGCGCCTTCCTCAAGACCAACGATTTGAGAATGGCTAATCACTCCGGAGTGGCTGTGGAATTCACCTTTTTCAGAAAGTGTTGCTAGGTAGCGCCGTTTCTTGCTATCGATAATGAGCACACGTTCACCAAATTGAAAAGTACGAATGGTCATAGTGGTGAATCCTTCTTACGGATGACTACTTCCTCGTCCTTGCGTATGCGAACAGTAGCGACTCGATTCTTGCGATTGCGTTTCCGCGCCCATTTCAGCAAGCGCCAAGCAACTGGCATCCACCACAGCGACTCGCGAACAGATTTCGCGTTGGATACAACTTGCTGATTTTTAGCGTCGGATTTCGAGGACACTTCGACGCTTTCTACCGCTTCTACGTCCGAATGCGTACGCAATGATGACAACAACTCCACTAGCGATAGCCGCATATGTGGTGAGTGAAGATTTGTTGCGATCAACCGTGCCCTGGATGTCATCTTGTAGCAACTTAAATTTTCCTTCAAGATCAGCGCGCGAAATTCTCTCGTTTGATTCCGTCATGACTAATGCTCGATGCGACGGAGGAACGGTTTGCGAATTCGGCTTTTGGAGAAAATAACTAGGCCGAAAGTAAGCGCAAGAACAATGAAATATGGAACAAAACTCAAGCCGTTTGCGGAATTAAACCACGTTGATTGCAATAGTCTCAGAACGCCTACGAGGACAAAAAGCAGTCCAAGAAGTAGTGAAATACCGCCGACAGCGCCCCACGCCAGCCATCGTCCGGTTCCTTTGAGTTCGCCTACGGTTTCTTGCTTGGCATACGCGCGAACGAGGTCCAGCAATTCAGACACAGACGAACCGGATTTAAGCGAAAGCATCCTTTCATTCAACCAGCGAAAGGGCTAGTTCGGTGCTAGCTCACTCGCCGATGGGCTACCCGAAAATCCACCAAGGGCATCAGATAGTGCATTCCATAACGGCCGATAGGTGGTCTGGTTCGATGCGTTGGCTCCGTTGATGATGAGGGTAAAGGACGACGCTGAATTCTCGGCAAACGGCACGAATCCCGAGAAGGCTTTCGCGCCGGTCAACGTACCGGTCTTTCCTCGCAGTTTCCCAGCACCAAGCGTGTCGCCGAGTACGTCTCGCAACGTGCCCGTTTGTCCGGCTGTAGCTAAGCCGAGTCCGATTGGTCCAAACCCTCCATCGCGATCGAGCAAGGCACTCAATGTGTTGCATGTAAGTCGATTCGCCCGATCGAGACCTGATCCATCGACGAAGTTCAAAACGTCGAGTGGAATGCCCCATTCGACAAGTTTCGCCTTAATCACTTCCAGGCCTGCAGCGCGAGTACCTGTTCCGGAAGTAGCGAATCCAATCTCCTTAACCAGTAGCTCTGCAGTGTTGTTGTCACTATTCGTCAACATCTCAGCAACGATGTCGGAAAGCGGATGAGAATTAATTTTAACGATCACCTGCGCGTCTTTAGGCGCCGTTCCTGCTTTTGGAACACCCGAAATAGAAACGCCATTATTTTGCAGAGTGTTTGTTAATTCAATCGCCGCTCCGAGTGCAGGATTATCCGGCTTAATTGGATTCCCAGTAACGATTCCGTCATTGACCATGAGCGCTCCAAGAGGCCCAACTTCGGTGCCTTTAATGCCGAGTCCAAGCGATGGTGTGAATCTTTCTGTGTCATAACGCGACTCGTCTCCAACGATGGAACCGTTGATCTTCGTGATTCCTTGTGCGGTAAGTGCATCGAATATGTCTTCAAGACGCGTGAAATTAAATGACGGGTACGGTTCGGTTGCAGGATACGTACCACTTACAAGGACAGGATCGCCTCCGCCTATTAAAAACGCATCGCCGACAATTGCAGTACCACTCACCTGTCCAACAAGTGTTGTAGAGAAAACAAAATCGGGTTTCAGAACATCCAAAGCCACAGATGCGACAACGAGTTTCATGTTGCTCGCAGGCATGAGTGGTGCATCCGGATTGACACTGACGATGCGATTGCCTTCGATGTCTATCGTGAGGCATGAATCGTTCGGTAGACGATTACTCAAACTTGTCAATTGTGAACGAAGTGACCTGAAACGAACTTCGTGCGAGAGAGTCTGTGGATTTCGGCGGGCATTGATGATTGGGGCCGACAACGATTGAACCTCTGCATTACTTGGAACCGGCGTAACAGCTTGAGCTACTCCGTTAACAAAACGCCATGACACGCAAAGAGAGAGTGCGCCGATCAGCGTGATTGAAGCGAGCAACGAAGCAACAACGCGCCCTGAACCAACTCGAACTTTTTTGCGAGCTCTCTGAATACTTGTCGAATCATCAAATTGATTCACTGTGCGATTCCTCGATACCTTGCGTATTGGTATAAATGCGCAAGGCTTGATGCTGCTCGCGAGCCCGTTGGATAGCAGTACGAGCCAGATTCACGCACTGATGCTGGTCCCGAGTTGCTCGGTTCTGCAACTGCAAGTTCTGTAGCCACCAATACGGGTTTGCCGTATTTGTCTGCCATTGCCCGTGCAGTTTGGGCGTATCGCTCATCTTGTTTTTCGTGGTACGCAACAATTCGCTCCAATCCATTGTCGGGATAGAACTTGCCATCCTTCATCATTTTTGCTTGGTTGCTTTGGATGCCAATGCCAAGAAAAATTACGGCATCAATGGATTCATGACTCGTAACGATTTCCATTATCTCGGTGACCGTGTCACGGGTTTCGCCGCCTGCACAGTCAATTGGGTTGTTGCGACTCCAACGCGGAGGTAGCAACGCCGATAGTTTTGACATCAGATCATCGGAAAGTTCTACGAGATCAAGAATTCCATCTCTCGCTATTGCGTCAGCGGTAACCACTCCCCATCCACCAACGGTAGTGAGGACTGCAACTCGATTTCCTTTCGGCAGCGGTTGGGTAGCAAATGTTGCTGCTGTATCGAAAGCGCCCTCTACCGATGAAACTTTGATGGCTCCCGCAGCGCGTGTAGCGCCAAGGAACACGCGATCGTTGCTTGCCATAGCTCCCGTGTGGCTTTGCGCAGCTTTAGAACCAGCAGCCGTCGCTCCGCCCTTCAAAACAACGAGAGGTTTGATCGCCGTGATGTCTTTCATGGCTTGCAATAACGATTTGCCATCGCCGACATTTTCTATGTACGTGAGAGCGACTGTAGTTTCATCATCGGTTGCGTAATAGTTGAGAAAGTTCTCAACGCTGACTTGTGTTGCATTGCCCGCCGAAATTGCTCGCGCTACGCCGACACCTGATTGACGTGAATAGTTAAGAAAGCTAGAAACGAAGTTTCCACTTTGTGAAGCGACTGAAATTCCACCCTGCGGTGGATATGGGGCAACTATTTGCAAACAGAGTGAAGCCGGTGTGCTGACCACGCCTTGACCGTTTGGTCCTGCGATAAGCATTCCAAGTGAATTTGCAAGTTTGAGAAGTGACGCCTCTGCAACTTCGCCAGATTCGCCTGACTCGCGATATCCAGCACTGGCGATAAAGGCACTTGTAATTCCAAGTTGCGAGCATTGTTTTAACAAAGCTCCGTTTGAGCTGGCTGGAGTACAGAAAAAGGCGAGATCAATTTCGCCTACGGGTAATTCGGATAAGTCAGAAACCGTTTGAATACCCAATATATTTTCGCGTTGCAGATTGGTTGCGTACACCTTGCCGACGTAATTATTCACGAGTGCGTTATGCAAGGAAACGAAACCAAATTTGCCGGGATGGCTTGAGGCTCCAATCACCACGATCGCGCGTGGGTTAAATAACGCTTCGAAATGTTTTTGTGTCGGGACGAATATCTGTCGCTCATCGTTTGAAACGGTTCTATTAGCGGTCCGCGTTTCTATCAATGCATCAACAGCGACGAGCGATCCATCACGCATAACGATTAGCGGATTGATGTCGAGTGATTCAATATTTTCATGAGAAGCACAAACGCCACCCATACTGGTAAGAATCGCAGCCAATTGTGATCGATTAACGGGATCTGCGCCACGAAACGCTCCGAGGATCGACTGGTGTTGAACTTCATCGATCATGTCCAATGCCTGCTGTGTTGAAATCGGAAGAGGACGCAGAACTACGTCGTCAATTGCTTCAGCGAATATTCCACCAATTCCGAGCGCCACCATGTGGCCAAACTGTGGATCGTTAATGACTCCCACGATGAGCTCTCGGTCACCCTTCACCATTTCCGCTACGAGAAAGGCAACTTCACCATCTGCTGACGTAGCGAGCGCAAGCAAATCGTTGCAGGCCTGTTCTGCAGTTTTGGCATCTGTGACGTTTAAGCGAACGAGACCGCGTTCCGTTTTATGGGCAATCCGGTCTCCAGAAAGTTTGATTACGACTGGATAGCCAATTGCGTCGGCGGCATTGACTGCTTCGGCTGCAGTTGAACAAACCCTCTCTTGAGCAAAAGGAACCCCGAAAGGCGCGAGCAGTTGTTTCGATGCAGCTTCGGAGAGAGTTGAGTGCTGAGCCACGAATCTAAACATTAGTTGACCGTTGCGTAGGCACTACCCTTATCGCGTGCACATTGTGTCGACCGTGTTCATTGAATCATTCGAGATGAGGCAGGCTCCTGGGCCGTCTTCGCGGATCGATATCACGGGTATTTACTTTTCACTTGCTGCCCCATCACTTCCTCCAGTCACCATTGATCCGCACCTGATGGCGTTGATCTTTTGTCCTCTCGGTCACGCGGGAAATGGCGTTTTCGAAGTGGTGTTCCGTAAAGGAATCGAGGAGGAGTCCGAGCAGCTAGCTCGCAACGTAAGTCCCTTCACAGTTGAGCCTGGCAAATTCACCTATCGACTCGTTCGAGGTGAAATCGAACTGCACGAACTTGGTCAAATATTTGCCCACTGCCGTGTAGATCATGGAGATTGGTCAATAGTTCCTCTCACATTGCTTCCGCCTGTTGCCTAATGCGAACTACAGTCGCGCCGTGACTTCTTCTGCATCTTTGACTCCCGAAACAGACGCTCAGGCAATTGCCCTCATCCGTGGATTGGCGATGGATGCTCCGTTGTATGCGAAAAGTGGTCACCAGGGAACGGCCATGGCGTTAGCTCCACTTGCGCATGTCTTGTACAGCAGAGTGCTACGACATGCTCCTCAAGAATCGCAGTGGAGAAACCGTGACCGGTTCATCTTGTCTAATGGTCATGCCTCAATCCTGCAATACGCCATGTTGTTCCTCAACGGTTACGGACTAGAAATCGAAGACATCAAAGCCTTCCGACAATGGGATTCGAGCACCCCAGGTCATCCAGAAGTTGGACACACAAATGGCGTCGAAGTAACGACTGGACCGTTAGGTCAGGGTTTTGCAAACGCAGTGGGAATGGCAATTGCAGAACGAAACTTGCGTGAACGTTTTGGTTCTGACCTGATGGATCACCACACATTCGTCCTTGCAGGTGATGGTTGCTTCATGGAAGGCGTCAGTCACGAGGCGGCATCCCTTGCTGGACACCTTGGTCTTGATCGACTGGTTTGCGTATTTGATGACAATGGAATCACCATCGATGGCAGTACGGCACTCACCTGTTCAGACGATGTCGCCAAGCGATTCGCGAGCTACGGATGGAACGTGATCCAGGGTGGAGAAATCGGCGAGGATCTGGATGCATTAGAAAACATGTTGACCACGGCGCGTAGCCATGTCGGCCAACCTACGCTGTGCATTCTCAAGACGCACATTGGTTTTCCTTCTCCAGATTTTACCGACGTGCATGAAGCTCACGGCAATCCATTCAATGCGGAACATGTTTCGAAGACGAAGAAGATTATGGGAATTCCTGACGAACCTTTCTGGGCACCAACAGATGTGGTCGCAACATATCGCGCACATGCAGCAAATAAAGGATCTCTCTTACTGAGCAATTACAACACTGCTGTTGCCCACGCAGATGGCAAACACGGATTTGACGAATGTTGGGCCGAGCCAAATGGTGCAGCCGTTGCAGCACTGATGCCAACATATGCGCCAGATTCGACCCTCGCGACACGCCAAGCAATTCAACAATGCATCGAAGCAAGCACCCCAGCGCTTCCTGGTTTGCTCATTGGTTCTGCAGACCTCACCGGGAACACCGGTGTGAAAGTGAAATCGGTTGGAGCGCAGTCAAAGCAGCACCCAACCGGTCAGCAGGTGTATTTCGGAATACGTGAACATGCGATGGGCGCTGCGATGGTGGGCATGGCATTGCATGGCGGAACCATTCCTGTTGGCGGAACATTTTTCGTTTTTGCCGATTACATGCGCCCCGCAATTCGACTAGCGGCACTCAGTAAAGCGCGAGTCATATTCGTATTTACGCACGACTCTGTCGGAGTTGGCGAAGACGGACCAACGCATCAGCCGATTGAACAACTCGCAAGCCTTCGCGTGATTCCTGGCCTTCAGGTCATCCGTCCTGCTGATTCAAATGAAACAAAAGTTGCTTGGGAATGCGCACTCACCTATAACGGTCCAACCGCATTAGTGCTCAGTCGACAATCACTCCCAATAACCACTGATGGAGACGCTGTTCGATACGGAGCGGAAACCATTACCGAGTCCAATAATGCACAACTCGTTTTGGTAGGTACTGGTAGCGAAGTTTCAGTATGTGTTGCAGCAGCAGAGTTGTTGAAAGACCAAGGTGTATCGGCGAATGTCGTTTCGATGCCGTCGTTCGACCGATTTGCAAAACAGCAAGCGGCCTATCGCAAAACTGTGTTTCCAAGCGGCGTGCCAGTCCTGTCTGTAGAGGCAGCTGTTACGTTCGGTTGGTCTGAGTACGCAGATGCAAGTGTTGGTATCGATCGGTTCGGAGCCAGTGCGCCGGGTTCAACTGTGATGAGCAAGCTTGGAATATCAGCCGAAAATGTTGCTATGCGAGCACGAGAACTTCTGAGTGAATCAAAATAGGAACATGCCAGCTACTCGCCTACATGAACTATTCGAAACCACGGGTCAGAGCCCATGGCTCGACAATTTAAAGCGTGAATACATTGTTAACGGCGACTTCTCGCGAGTGCTTGCCTCTGGAATTAGAGGTCTGACATCTAATCCGACTATTTTCCAAAAGGCGATTCAAGGCTCGGCTCTCTATGACGAGCAATTCGAACGTGCAACTGCAAATGGATTTTCTACGGAAGCGACTTATTGGGAACTTGTCATTCAGGACATTGTCGGTGCGCTCGATATTTTTGCTCCTCTCTACAAGTCCTCATCTGGATTGGACGGTTTTGTCAGTGTCGAAGTGTCGCCTGCGCTCGCCAACGATATGGCTGGAACGGTTGCAGCTGCTCAAGATCTCTATGACCGAATCGCACGGCCAAACGTAATGATCAAGGTTCCCGCAACGCAAGCATGCATTCCTGCAATTGAAGAGATCATCAGTCGTGGCATCAATGTCAACGTCACACTCATTTTTGGTTTAGACCGCTATCAAGAGGTTATGGATGCATATGTCCGAGGTTTGCAGAAACTGAGCAAAACCAACCCGGCGAAGATTCACGATGTCGCGTCTGTAGCTAGTTTTTTCATCTCACGTGTTGACTCGGAGATCGATAAGCGTCTTGATCGCATTGCAAGCGAGCAATCTCTGGCGATGCGAGGGAAAGCGGCTATCGCTCAAGCAAAGGTTGCATATCAGATGTTTGAAAAAACGTTCAGCAGTGCTGCTTGGCGCGACTTAGCGAAACAGGGCGCACAAGTGCAGCGACCGCTATGGGCTTCAACAAGCACCAAGAACCCCGCATACCAGGACACCATGTATGTCGATGAATTGATCGGACCACATTCGGTGAACACTCTTCCCGACGCAACCATGGAAGCTTTCAGCGATCACGGCACAACAGCAGAAACCATCACACAAAATGTTGACGCTGCGCACGCCGTTTTGATGTCCCTGAAGCAGGTAGGTATCGATTTGTCTGAAGTTGCGAACCAACTGGAATCAGAGGGAGTTATCTCGTTTCAGCAAAGCTTCAATGACCTTCTTGTGGTTCTCGATGCAAAGCGAAAATAGCAGTAGATGACCGAACGAACGATTGAGTCGGCAGTTGCAGAATTGGTCGCAGAGTTCGGCGGAAAACATGATTCGGACTATGTGAGCCACATGGTCAAGACTGCTCTTGGCCTCGGCACTGACAGCACGTCTACTCTCGATCTAAAAATCGCTTCCTCTGCGCTAAAAGAAATGCGCGAGGCATTTGCGATGTTCGATCCGTATGCGAATCGAAAAAAAGTGACCATCTTTGGCTCTGCTCGGACAAAGAAAGATGATCCCTTGTACCTCCACACCCAGCATGTCGCTGCAGAGTTGGCAGCTCAAGGTTGGATGGTGGTCACCGGAGCTGGCCCCGGAATCATGGAAGCAGGAATGGTTGGTGCTGGCCGAGATCAATCAATCGGCGTATCAATTCGGCTGCCTTTTGAAGCGAGTGCCAACCCGATTATCGCAGGAGACGGCAAATTCGTCGAGATGCGATATTTTTTCACGCGCAAGTTAATGCTCATGAAGGATTCTCAAGCATTCATCTGCATGCCGGGTGGTTTTGGAACGCTGGACGAAACGTTCGAATTGCTCACACTGATGCAGACAGGACGTGGTGCCATCGCACCGACTGTTTTACTTGATCTCCCCGGCGATCATTTTTGGCGCACCATGGATGAGTTCGTTCGAGCTCAACTTCTTCCCCGTGGGCTTATTTCGGCTTCAGATCTATCGCTGTATCGCGTGTGCGAGTCAACTGCCGATGCAGTCCAGGAAATTGTCGATTTCTACAAAGTGTTTCATTCAATTCGGTTCGTAGGAAAATATCTCATTGTTCGCATGAACCATCAGATCAGTGACGCAGACCTAGAGACATTAAATGCCGATTTTGGCTACTTGTGCAAACAAGGAAAGTTCGAATTTTGCGAGGCAACGACCCAGGAAGTTCAGAACTCCGACAACCTGGACAAGGCCAGATTGAAGTTTGAATTCGTACGTAACGATCTTGGCGGATTACGTGACGTGATTAACCGGATTAATCAAGCCGGCTAAGTACGCCAATCGCCTTCTCCACTGCCCTACGGGCTTGTGTGAGTTGACGCTCAAGCTCGGGCCGCTTTGCTTCGCCTGCTCGGTGAGCCTCTTTGAGGGCGTCGAGCGCCTTGTCAGCGAGGTCTTCAGAAACACCTTGTAGGTTGCTCACAATTTCTTCCACGGATGCCACATAGAAACTGTACTTCGTCTATCGTTATCGCTCGTGCCAAAGCCTAAAGACCTCCATGAATATGTCAGCTTCTCAGATCCGAATTCGGATCAGACGTGGATGATTGACGCCACATACCTGAAATCAAACTGGACATGCATTTATGGCTCCGGTTGCAAGGGCGTACTCGACGATGATGCCACAAAATTGCAGCATGGTTGCTGCAGCTATGGTGCGCACTTCATCGATAAGAAGGACCTCGCATCAGTAAAGCGTTCGGTTGCTCGACTCAAGCCTGAGCAATGGCAAAACATGGAACGTGGCAAGAATGGTAAGTGGCTCGGCAAAGAGCGCGATGGCGCAGACGTAACGCGCAAAGTAAATGGCGTGTGCATTTTCCATAACGATGCATCGTTTGAAGGTGGCCTTGGATGTGCATTCCACATTGCTGCACTTGAAGCTGGTGAGCGCCCTATGGACTGGAAGCCAGATGTGTGCTGGCAGGTTCCGCTACGCCTAGAAGAGTTCACCGAAGATGACGGTCACGTGGTTTCGTTTGTGCGTGAATGGAAGCGACGTGACTGGGGCGAAGGTGGACACGACTTCCATTGGTGGTGTACCGATGATTCGAAAGCATTCGTGGGTAAGAACCCAGTATTCGAATACCTCAAAGATGAACTGACAGAACTCGTCGGACCAACGATCTACAAGATGATCGTTGAAACGCTTTCGCGCGATAATTCGGTTGCGGTTGCGCACCCGAAGATGAAAAAAGCGAAGAGTTAGTTACCCGATTTTTTCGTGTACTTACGGCGGTCCTCAAGCGTGAGATAACGCTTGCGGATACGAATGAAGCGTGGTGTCACTTCAACAAGTTCGTCATCGCCGATCCATTCGATTGCGGTTTCCAACGTGTGGGTAACTGGTGTAGCAAGCTTCGGACCGTCGTCGTGACTGTGCGTACGAATGTTGGTTTTTTCCTTAGCGCGAACTGCGTTTACGACCATTTCGTCTTCGCGAGCGTTTTCACCCACAACCATGCCTTCATAGGTGTCATCGCCTGGGGAAACGAAGAGCGTTCCACGTAGTTGCAAGTTGTCGAGTGCATAACCAGTTGTTGTGCCCATACGGTCAGCGATCATTGCGCCACCCAAGCGGTGTGGAAGTTCGCCACACCACGGCATCCAACCAGCAAGGCTCTGATGTAACAGCGCTGTTCCGCGCGTGACGGTGAGGAGCAACGAACGGAATCCGATAAGGCCACGTGAAGGAGCTTCAAAGCTGACAATGGTGCGGCCAGGGTCTCCTGGACGCAAGTCGGTGATGCGACCCTTTCGCGGTGCAAGGGCCTGTGTAATCGCTCCGACATACTCATCGGGAACGTCGCATGTGCCAGCTTCAAGAGGCTCTTGGCGCTTGCCGTCGATTTCTTTTGTGATTACTTCCGGGCGACTTACTTGCAATTCAAAACCTTCGCGTCGCATGTTCTCGATAAGCACTGCAAGTTGCAATTCTCCTCGTCCAGCAACTTCCATCACTTCGGCAACTTCCGTGTTTGCGATTTTGATACTCACGTTGCCAAGAATTTCTTTGTTCAAACGATCGCGAAGGTGGCGGCTGGTGAGATACTTGCCGTCACGGCCCGCATATGGCGAGGTATTGACGCCAAAGCTCATGCGCAGAACTGGCTGATCCACTTCAAGACGAGGCAGAGCAATCGGATTATCGACCGATGCAATGGTGTCGCCCACTTCAACTTCTTCAATACCCGACAAGATGAACAAGTCTCCAGCAACAACTTCAGTTGCATCCGATCGTTCAATACCGTGGAACTGGAACAGACTGCTGAGCTTGCGCTTCAAAATTGGAGCTGGATTCGTGTCAGTTGGCTTCTGGCAAACGGCGACGTTGTCACCCTTGCGCAAGACACCTGAAATAACGCGACCTATTGCAAGTCGACCCAAGTAGTCAGATGCATCCAAGTTGGTCACCATCGCCTGTAAAGGCGCGTTTGGATCATTTGTTGGCGCAGGAATATGTTCGATGATTGCATCGAGCAAAGGGCTCAAATCGGTGTCCATCGGTGGCATACCGAGACCCTTCATTGCACGGCTCTCGCGCGCAACTGCTGAATACACAGGGAACGAAAGGTGATGATCGGAGTGAGCAAGGTCGAGGAACAACTGTTCAACTTCGAGTAGTACTTCTTCCTTGCGCTCATCTTGACGGTCAACCTTGTTAATTACCAAAATGACCGGAAGGTCTAATGCAAGCGCCTTTGACAAAACGTAACGGGTTTGTGGGAGCGGGCCCTCAGCTGCGTCTACAAGCAACAGAATTCCGTCAACCAAGGCAAGTGCGCGTTCAACTTCGCCACCAAAGTCAGCGTGACCGGGTGTGTCTACCAAGTTGATCTTGGTGCCCTTCCACTCGATTTGAGCAGCCTTGGCCAAAATGGTGATACCGCGTTCGCGTTCCTGATCGTCATTGTCCATGACTCGGTCTACGACTGCAGAGTGGGCGGCAAAAGTACCCGTGCTACGCAAAAGCGCATCTACAAGAGTGGTTTTGCCATGGTCTACGTGCGCCACGAGGGCGATATTGCGCAAATTATTCGATTGTTGTGTCATTTGTTGGGGGTGATGTGAAAAAGCCGGGATTGGCTGATCTAGATCTCTTCCTCTTCGCTTTCTTCGTCGTCTTCATCGAATCGCACTCCATAGCGTTCCGCTATAGCTGCATACTCGTCCTCTTCGGTCTGCGGCGATCGCGAACGACCTCCAAAACCCAAATCTTCGGCCGTAGGCCCTGACTGCTTCAATCTGCGCGCTTCTTCAAAGCGACGATGACGACCCTTCTTCACGGCAGGGGCTCCGAACTGTGCTCGGACGACTACCGCTTCGGTAGCCGCCTATTGAATAAACATCGCAGATGACTCTAGCCGTTGAAATGGCTCAAAATGGGCATTATTGCAAGGTTGTTGGTAAAAGCCGAAGGCGTCCGTGCCCATCAAAACTGAGTCCGGCTTCGCCGCTCAGGATCTTTTCGATATCGCGTCCGACGATCTCTGCTCTCCACCCTGTGGATAACCGTGAGTCCTTTGATTTCCGCAACAAATCCATGATGTCTTGTCGGGTGCCTAGCAAGGTCGCATCTACGTGATGTTCTCGAGCAAGTTCTCCAATCCACGCTGCGATCAAGCTCATTGCAGGCCGAAATTCTTTATCGACGTCGTCGTGTTCTGTGTGGGGAATTTTCGCCTCCACTTCACGACCAGCCGTCACGGCGTCAACAATCTCCTGGCCAACTTGGCCGCCAATTTGTCGACTCTCAAGACCGCGAATGGAAGATAAATCAGCGACGGTGTGCGGTAGCGCGTGCGCAATTCCGAGTAGTGCGATATCAGAGAGAACACGTCGTGGCGGCATATCGTGCTGCATTGCCTTGCGCTCTCTCCACTCAGCAACTGACTGAGCAACACCACGCGATGCTGGCTTTAGCGTGCGTACTTCCTTAATGCGCAACCATGCATCTGCTGGGTTCTGTGGTCCATTCGGGCGCGTTCGAAGTTCTTCGCATGCTTCCGCGGCCCATGATGCTCTGCCCAACTCGTTGAGTCTGGCCATAATGCTGTCATGAAGGACGAATAGATAGTCAACGTCGCTCACTGCATATTTCTGTTGATCGGCGGTGAGTGGACGTCGTAACCAATCTGTCAACCGATCGCCTTTTGGCAGAGAAATTTTCAGCTCATTCTGGACAAGGGAGGCCAACGACGGTGTTGACATCCCAATGAAGCCAGAAGATAATTGCGTATCGAAGATTCGCTTTGGCACCGCACCGGATGCGTGTTGCAGCACTTCGAGGTCTTGTTGAGCGGCGTGAATGATGCACAGCGAATCAGATGCGAACAATCTGACCAGCAATGTTGCGTCAATTGCTAAAGGATCAACAAGTGCTGTCGTTTCGCCGACGCGAATTTGTAACAGTGCGAGCTTCGGATAATACGTTTTTTCTCTATGAAATTCGGTGTCAAGTGCGTAACGCTCGGATGCACCAGCTTGATCGATCAACGCGTTAAGCGCAGAGTCATTATCTATCCACATCATTGAAGTACTGGCCTATTCGCCAGTAGCAACAGCATTGCCTAATGCGATCCAACCCGTTGTTCCGCCGGCAATGTTGACGAGATTGTCAATATCGAAATCGGCCAAAAACTGACAGGCGCGCATGCTGCGTCCACCCACTTGACAGATCACATACACGGTGCCGTCATGTCGGAATTCATCGACACGATCCTGAACAGTCGACAATGGAATGGAAATTGCTGTTGGCACATGGCCGCTCGCGAATTCGTCTGACTCGCGAACATCAATGAGTACCGCTCCAGATGCAATGAGCGACTCTAATTCCGATACAGATATTTCAGCGATCATGTTCCTAATCCTATTGCACGTCAGAGGGCGTATTGACGTTCGTCAAAACTTGGCTCACGAAATGCTGGTCGTAAACTTCGAGGCCATTGATTGCTCGGTGAATGGCTCGTTCTCCCGACGCAAATGAACCCAACATGTGATCTCGCGTGGATTGAACGTTCCAACAACTGAGTAACCAATGTCGAAGGTGAGGTGATTGGTCATCTGCAGCTACAACTACGTCGTGGTGAGAACGCATGCCAATCAATTGGTCAAAAGAAGCGCTATCAAAATACGGAGTGTCGCACGGGGCGAATACAACAAACTCGGTCGTTGCGATCTCCAGAACGTCACATATTGCTCCTAGTGGACCTTGTCCTTCGCGCTCTCCTGTCACCCATGGATAATTCGCAAAATACGGACGTTCTAGTTGTGGTCCTACAAATGATGTTTCGTGAGCGACTGCTTTGCTCAGGTTGTTGTAAACCACAACCGCCATGGGTATTCCGCCAATGATGTGCAACAACTTGTTTGAACCAAAGCGCGAGCTCTGTCCTCCAGCGAAAACGAAACCAGATGCTGGTGCACTTTTCAAATTAATTATGGTTTCCCATTCGGATCACACTGCAGCAAAAATTGCTCGCAACGCATTGCCTCATCGGCTTCACCAATTGTTGCTGCAGATCGCGCTAGACCATCTAGACAATTGAGAAAGCCATGATTCGTGGGCGCAGACCAACGCACGTAGCCGCTGCCCTTCCACCCATTGGCGCGCAGTGCATCAAGGCCTCGGTGGTAACCAACTCGGTAGGCCATGTAGCTCTCGATTGCGTCTCTTGCGACATCTCCGAGTGCTGCCCAAGCGGCGAGGTATCGCGGATAGTTAGCGACAACTCGTGCGACCGCATCGCGTCGATCTCGAGCAGGCGCGGCGAGCGCCCCATCAAGGGCTGCTTGCATCGTTGGGTCGACCACAGGAAGCACTACGTCCGGAGGACCCATGCCAGAAAGATTTACAGATGAACTCATTAACCCACCGTAGACGAGAAACTTTTATGAAGGTGGTTTTACTGGCAGAATATAGCGATGATCGCTATTTCGTTCAATGCCGACAGCATTAAGAATTATTCATTGATGGCAATGGGTGGGTCTTTCATCGGCTTGCTGCTTGTTTTGAAATTTGCTAAATCAATCGTCTCGAAACTTTTGCTGCTTATTGTGTGCGTCGGTATCGGCGTTCTCGCATTCACACAACGCGACGCTGTTAACACGTGTATTGCTGCTGCGAACCAGGAAGCACAAGCTGGAACGCCGTTCAAAACCACCTGTACGTTTTTTGGTCAACAAGTGTCGCTCTCGGGAATTGTTCACCAACCATGATCGGTGAGCTCATAGCGAATATCGATGCCTGCCCAACAGCGCACCATGTAGTTGAGCGAGCCTCATCAATTCTCGTTTCCCAGGGTTTCGAACAAGTGGCTCTGGATTCTGCTTTTCAATCCAGCCATCTTCCGAAAAGTTTTATCGTAAGCGGTGGTTCCATCATTGCTTGGAAAAATGGCCAATCAATCGCAACTGATGGGGTCCGAATAGTCGGAGCTCACACCGATTCGCCGGGTCTTCACATCAAGCCAAAACCGGATACACAAATATTCAACTGGCAGCAATTGCAAGTTGAGGTGTACGGAGGCCCACTGCTCAATTCGTGGCTAGATCGTGATTTGGCAATTGCCGGGCATGTTGTGCTTCGCGATGGAACTACGTCGTTATTTTCCTCAGGTCATCCTGTAGCGCGCATCCCGCAACTCGCCATTCACCTGGATCGTGATGTCAACGATAAAGGTCTCATTCTCAATCGGCATCAACACCTCACACCCATTTGGTCAATCGGTCCAGCCATCATTGATTTCGAACAATGGCTGGCGCAGCGAAATTTCGTTTCTACTTCTCAAATCGCGTCATGGTCGGCACAGTTGGTCGATACCCAGAATGCCCAGATCTTTGGTCGCGAAGAAGAATTCATCGCCTCGTCGCGGATTGATAATCAAATATCGTGCTGGGCTGCGGTCTCGTCATTCGTTGCTGAGAGCGGTGACTCACCGATGATGATTGCACTTTTCGACCATGAAGAAGTTGGTTCGCAAAGCGCAAGCGGTGCAGCAGGGCCGTTGCTTGAACATGTCCTTGAGCGCCTCACTGCTGTGTCCGGGGCTTCGCGATCGGACTACCTAGCTGCGCTCCAGAAAAGTCATTGCGTGTCAGCGGATAACGCGCATGCTGTGCATCCGAACTACACCGATCGGCATGAGTTGAACAATGCTCCACAGATCAACGCTGGAATCGTGGTGAAGACCAATGTCAGTCAGAGATATGCAACTTCAGCTCGTTCGGTGGTACCGATTATGCACGCTGCTGCAACTGCAGGAGTGCAATTGCAGGCGTTCTCATCTCGTAACAACATTGCATGCGGATCAACCATCGGACCAATTACTTCTACACGCATAGGAATTGAAACGGTAGATATTGGCGTTCCTCAACTATCGATGCATTCCATCCGTGAAATGTGTGGAACGAAAGATCCAGCCGACTTAGTTGCTCTTTTAGGTGCGTACTTCTCTCGCAGCTAACTGTTCAGGCGATCAGTCTGTTTGCTTCATCCAGAAGGTTCTGAAGTTCGTTCTGGAGTTTCACCGTTAGTTCGCCAATCTGTTCGCGTGAAGCTCTGCCGCCGCCGGGGATTTCTGTAGCAATGGGCATTCCAATAACCATTCGGCACTTCTTAAACCGAATTGCCTTTGAGCCAGAGCGCATCACATCTTCTGTGCCCGCTATGGCTGCAGGAACAATTGGAACTCCGGTTTTCAAAGCAATATATGCTGCCCCGTCAAACAGTGGTTGTACTTCTGGACCGTAATGTCGGGTGCCTTCTGGAAACATGACGAGCGGCTCCCCACTTTGCACTATGGCGATGCAGCGTTTCAGGGCCTCGAGATCTGCTGATCCACGCGTGACTGGAAATGCGCCAAGACCCGTCATTATTTTGCCGATCGGCTTGTACTTCCAAATGGTGTCCTTGCCCATGAATCGCATACGACGACGGGTTGCGGCTGAAGCGACTGGAATATCAATAGTCGATCGATGAGTAGGTGCAAAAACAAATGAGCCTTCTCTAGGAACGTTTTCCAAACCAATTACCCGTAGGCGAAGATACGAGCGACAAATTCCTACAACTAGACCACGCACGAATGCATAAAAGATTTTCGTTGATCGAGATTGTCCGACGATACGTGAATCGACTACGGCCATTACTGCAATCTTTCTGTAAATAGTCGCTCAATTTCCTCTACGACATCGTCAATTGCTCGGTCGCTGGTGTCCACAACTACTGAATCGCTGGAAGATGCAAGTGGACTATCGGCGCGAGTGCTGTCGAGAAGATCGCGCTCGGCGATTGCGGCAGCGATTTGTGCTACGTCACCCCCGTCTTGATCCACTCGACGTTGTGCGCGGACTTCGGGAGAGGCGGTCAGAAATACTTTCAAAATTGCCTCGGGAAACACCACAGTTGCAATATCGCGTCCTTCGATCACTCCGCCGCCGTGCGCAGTTGCCCATTCCTGTTGGCGAATCCGCATTTCGGCTCGGACGCCTGAATTGGCAGCGACTTTGCTGACACTGCCCGTAACTTGTGCGCCACGAATGGCACTAGTTGCATCATGACCGTTGATAATGACGCGATCGATTCCAACGTGCAGGTCACATTCTTGAGCTAATTCTGTAATGAGTTGTTGATCGCTCAAATCGAGTTCGTGCAATATGGCCTCATAAGTAACCGCTCGATACATCGCACCGGTATCCAAATATTTCATTTGCAAACGAGCAGAGAGTGCCTTCGCGATAGTTGACTTCCCCGCTCCTGCAGGTCCGTCTATCGCAATGACGCGCCGATGTGCGCTCGTTACCAACTGGTATCCCTTGGCCGACCTTCTTCGTAACCCGATGCACTCTGGATACCAACTACTGCGTTGTTACGAAACTCGACGATATTGCTAGCGCCAGCGTAGGTGCAGGACGATCTGACACCAGCAACGATTTGATCAAGGATGTCTTCAACACTTGGACGTTCAGGATCGAGATACATCCGTGATGTTGAAATTCCTTCTTCAAACAATTCCTTACGTGCTCGTTCAACTGCAGACTCATCGCGCGTGCGATTGCGCACGGCACGGTTAGATGCCATGCCAAAGCTCTCCTTATACAAACGACCGTTTGTGTCCCGAAGGGTGTCTGCTGCTGATTCATATGTGCCGGCGAGCCATGAACCGAACATGATGTTTGCGGCACCAGCTGCAAGTCCCAATGCGACATCTCGAGGATGCCGAACTCCGCCATCAGCCCACACGTGCTTTCCAAGTTGCGTGGCTTGTTCGGAACATTCGAGTACTGCCGAGAATTGTGGTCGACCAACGCCAGTCATCATTCGTGTGGTGCACATTGCACCGGGTCCTACTCCAACTTTGATGATGTCCGCTCCCGCGTTAATGAGGTCTCGAGTACCAGATGCAGTAACAACGTTTCCGGCCACCACGGGAAGAGATGCAACATTTGCGCGAACTTGTTCGATCGCTTTCAACATTCGAGTTTGGTGGCCGTGGGCGGTGTCGACTACGAGAACATCGACACCCATGTGGGCAAGAGCCTTTGCACGTGCACCTGGGTCGGCGTTAATTCCCACTGCAACGCCAATCATGAGCTGACCATTGCTATCGAGTGCAGGTTTATAAATGGTGCTGCGCAATGCACCCTTACGGGTGATGCACCCAACCAGCTTTCCGTTGTCGTCAACGACCGGAGCAAATGAAATTCGACGTTCAGTCATTTCGTCGAACATTGCCTCAGCGCTCATGGATGAATTTAGCGAAATAATTTCGCGACTCATAACATTTTGCAACTGCGCGAATCGATCGAAGCCAACCGAGTCGTGTTCGGTGAAAATTCCTGAAGGTCGACCATCGCCATCAACAACTACGACAGCACCGTGCGCGCGCTTGTAGATAAGGCTGAGGGCTTCACCCACTGTGCCGTCTCCTGGCATGGTGATTGGAGTTTCGTAAATGGTGTGACGAGATTTCACGAAGCGAACAACATTTTCCACTACGTCGAGAGGAATATCCTGAGGCAAGACGACAAGTCCGCCTCGGCGCGCGACAGTCTCGGCCATGCGGCGTCCTGCAATAGCGGTCATGTTCGACACAACAACGGGAATGGTTGTTCCCAAACCGTCAGTGGTGCTGAGATCAACTCCCTGTCGCGACTGCACATCAGACAGGCTTGGAACCATAAACACATCGTTATAGGTGAGGTCGTAGTTCGGTGTTCCGTTCAAAAACTTCATGACGTTTCCCCTTGTACACAATTGGACTTCAGAACTAAACCCTGCTTTACGACCGCTTTAGGCTACTCCGTTTTTGTAGCCTCATAATCACATGACTTCAATCATCTCTAGCCATAGCAACGATGCTGTTTCCCAAGCTGTCAGAGTGCTGAATGCTGGCGGCCTTGTTGGGCTGCCAACGGAAACCGTTTATGGACTTGCTGCGCGAGCTGATCTAGATGATGCCGTCAGCAAAATTTTCCTCGCCAAAGGACGTCCTGCAGGGCACCCGCTGATCTTGCATATTTCCGATATTTCAGATGTAAACCGCTACGCCGTCAATGTTCCAACCGTCGCATTCACCCTCGCTGAACAATGTTGGCCGGGTCCGTTGACGTTGCTGCTACACAAATCCGAGCAGGTTTCATCTCGCATCACTGGCTCGCGCGAAACTGTTGCCATCAGAGTGCCTGCAAACGAATGTGCACGAGCAATTATTACCGATTGCAATTTTGCATTAGCCGCACCATCAGCGAATATCTTTGGGCACGTCAGCCCCACAACAGCACAACATGTTGTCGACGATTTAGGCGACAGCGTCGATCTCGTTGTGGACGACGGCGATTGTTCCATTGGCGTTGAGTCAACAATCGTCGACTTAACTGGAGGATCACCCCAGCTGCTGCGCCCTGGCGGATTCGCTGCAGAGGATCTGGAGTCAATCATGGGTCTCAAATTTGTTGAAGTATCTGGAAAATCACGAGCCTCAGGAATGTTGGCTTCGCATTACGCACCGAAATGCAGAATCGAACTCGTTGCCGATCATGCCGAAGCACGCAGAGTTGCTTCAACAGTGAAGAATTCTCGAATCCTCAGCCATTGGGACAACACCCCCCTGTATGCGGCCACCCTGTACGCACAAATGAGACAGGCAGATACCGATGGTGTCGAACTCCTCATCGCCGTGTTGCCCCTTAAAACAGGGCTTGGAATCGCGATATGCGATCGCCTGAGCAAGGCAGCCTTCGCCTAGGCTGAATAATCCAAACCCAGGGTGGCACCCGTCACCCGACTCCTAGGGGGAGAAAAATACATGAAGAAAACAACTAAGAGCCGTTTAGGTGCTCTCGTTGTCGGTCTCAGCCTTGTGGCTGCGGCTTGCGGCGGAAGTAGCTCAAGCGGAAGTACAGCCACTTCAGGTGGCGAGTTGGAAGGAATGAAGGGCACAATGCCACTCGTCAACCTTTCAGCTGAGTTCAAAGATGGCCTCAACGCATTCTGGACAGGCGCCGGCAATGCAAAGCTTGAGGACTTCTCATACGCCGCAGAAGCGTTTGACTCAGTAATGCTCACAGCACTTGCAGCAGAAGCAGCAAAGACTGACGGCAGTGCACTTGCTGGTCAGATCCAAGCAGTTTCAGCAGGCGGCGAAGCATGCAGCGATTTCGCAGCATGCGTAGCAATCATCAAAGCTGGCGGAGACGTCAACTACGAAGGTGTATCTGGCCCACAGGACATGAACGGAAACGGCGAACCAATTAATGCTTCGTACGGCGTTCTTACCTTTGGTGCAGACAACCGCTTCAAGTACGAAGACGCAACATACGTTCTTGCAGACGCTCCAGCATCAGACATCGTCGATGCTCAGAAAGTCACCGTAGAACGTAAGGGCGACGGAGTTTTGAAAATCGGTTCGCTCTTGCCAGAAACCGGTTCACTCGCATTCCTCGGACCACCAGAATTCGCTGGTGTTGAGTACGCAATCGACCTTATTAACAAGGCCGGCGGCGCACTTGGCAAGCCAGTTGAATACGTTCAGGGTGACTCGGGTGACACCAGCACTGATACAGCAAGCACCACCGTCGACCGTCTCCTTGGAGAAAATGTTGACGCGATCATCGGTGCAGCATCGTCTTCAGTGACATTGACCGTAATTGACAAGATCACGGCAGCTGGCGTTGTTCAGTTCAGCCCAGCAAACACGTCGGACAAGCTTTCGACCTACGCTGACAATGGTTTGTTCTTCCGTACCGCTCCTGCTGACAAGCTTCAGGGTGCAGTACTTGCAAACCTCATCGCAGGCGACGGCGCAGCAACGGTGTACATCATGGCGTTGGACGATGCTTACGGTACGGGTCTTGCTGACTCGATCGAAGCAAACCTCACCGCAGCAGGCGTAACTGTTGTTGGCAAGAAGATCTACGACCCTAAGGCAACGACATTCGATGCCGAAGTTGGCGAGATCAAGACTGCTAACCCAGACGCAATCATGCTCGTAACTTTCGACGAAGGTTCACGTATCTTGCGCACCATGGTGGAGCAAGGAATCGGACCTAAGAACAAGAAGGTTTACGGTTGCGACGGCAACATGGGTAACGCACTCGGCGAGAACTTCGACTCGGGTAAGTAATCCCTGACTCTGTCAGATTAAGAAAGGCCCCCAGCCGAAAGGTTGGGGGCCTTTTTATTTGTCTTAAAAAATAAGTCAGCCGCCGGTCATTTTGGCGAGCGTACCCAAGTACAACTTGATCACATTCGGATCTTCGAGCAGTTGGCGCCCTGTGCCGGTGTAGGCGTTCTTCCCTTGGTCAAGGACATAACCGCGATCGGTAACTTGTAAACAGCGGCGGGCATTTTGTTCCACCATGAGAATGGCAATACCTTCCGCGTTGATTCGCTTGCACTGGATGAAAACTTCGTCTTGAAGCACCGGTGAAAGACCGGCGCTTGGTTCGTCGAGCAGTAACAGCTTTGGCTCCATCATGAGTGCCCTACCCATGGCCACCATCTGGCGTTCACCGCCCGACAACGAACCTGCTCTCTGATTTGCCCTTTCTCGCAATTTTGGAAACAACGACGTGACGTATTCGAAACGCTCATCGAACACGCTTGGTTTGATGAAGCAGCCCATTTCGAGGTTTTCCGAAACTGTCAAACTTTGGAATACGTTTTGCGTTTGAGGAACATAACCAACGCCTTGTTCAACGAGCTCATGGGCCTTTTTGCCGGTGATGTCGTTACCAAGAAAACTTACGTGTCCGCCGCGCACACCACACTGACCGAGGATTGCCTTGAGAACAGTTGACTTACCTGCACCATTTGGTCCGATAACGCCAACAAATTCTCCAGCACGAACTTCGATGTTGCAACCATTCAAAATATTGACTTCAGGTATGTAGCCTGCGACAAGTTCGTCAACGACAAGAATGCGATCGTCAGACATTATGCATTCTCCTCTTCTAATAGCGACTTGCCTTGGTGGGTTCCGAGGTAAGCCTCGATGACCGCAGGATTTGAAGAAATTTGATCCGGCGTACCCTCGGCGATAATCCGACCTTCAGCCATGACGACCACCCAGTCCGAAACATCGTGCACCATGTCCATGTCGTGTTCTACGAACAGCACGGTCATTCCATCATCTCGCAAACCCCGAATGTGTTCATTCAGACTCTGTTTGAGTGCAGGGTTTACACCGGCCATTGGTTCATCAAGCATGACCAGCCTCGGGTTCGTCATGAGCGCCCTAGACATTTCGAGCAACTTTCGTTGGCCGCCCGACAGTGTGCCTGCATATTGATCACGCATGTGGTCAAGTTTGAATCGTTTGAGCAATTCATCAGCGCGTCGCTCAACGATTGCTTCTTGTTTGCGATACCTGAACGGAAGCAGACCATTCCACCACTTCTCGCCCACTTGATGCGTTGCGCCAAGCTTCATATTTTCGATAACTGAAAGCTTGGTCAAACTCTTGGTGAGTTGAAAGGTGCGCACCATGCCCAAGCTCGCAGTCTTGTGGGCAACAACCTTCTTCAGGTTCTTGCTATCAAACATCCATTCACCGGTGTCAGGTGTGTCAAAGCCGGTGAGCAAATTAAACAGAGTGGTTTTGCCAGCTCCGTTTGGACCGATGAGCGCCGTTATCGAACCACGTTGCACTTCAAGATGCGAAACGTCCACCGCTGTCACGCCACCGAAATTCTTCCTCACGTTGTCTGCAAGCAAAATAGGATCTGGTTTAGCAATACCAGGTGATGCATTTACCGAAGCCAAAGCCGCGCGTGCACGTAGAGCAAGTTCAGAGTAGGTACGTTCAGCGACCATCGAGTGCCATCTCTTCCTTGCTTCCGAACACACCTTGTGGTCTAAAGGTCATCAGCAACATCAGACCTAGTCCAATCAACATGTAGTTCACAGGACCAACTTGTGACTTTTGAATGATGCTGATGCCAAAAATGTCAAATGGCCGGTCTTTTGTGAGTTGACGCAGGAAGTTGTCGCTAAATACATACAACCCCCAGAACATCATTGGACCAATAACCGAACCACGAACCTTGGCCACTCCACCCAAAACCAATGCGGTGAGTACGTAGAACGTTACGTCACGGCTGTAATTGTCTGGCTGCACGGATCCCCTGTCAAGGGCGAAAATCATGCCTGAAAACATTCCCACGACACCACCGATGATGAGTGATTGCATCTTGTAGCTGTAGACGTTTTTGCCCAAGCTACGCACTGCATCTTCATCCTCTCGAATTGCTTTAACGACACGACCCCACGGGCTCTTCATCAACATGTAGACCAACAGTGAAAATATGAGCACTAGCGACCAGCCGATGATCATCGTCCATAGCGAGTATCCGCTGTATTGAAACGGGCGTATTCCGTATTGCGCTCCAGGATCGAAGGGACTCAGATTTCGAAATGACGTACTAAAGCTGTTGATGCCGTCACTTCCTCCGAAGTACTGCTTGAATCGAACCGAACGAACAACAAGGCGCACAATTTCGGCCGTTGCAATAGTCACGATTGCCAAATAATCAGCACGTAAGCGCAAAGTAGGAATTCCTACGAGCAGACCAAGGATGATGACCAACGCTAGGCCGATGAGAATTCCCCACCACATTCCTACGCCAAAATATTGAGTCGTCATACCTAATCCGTATGCGCCACAGGCCATAAATGCGGACTGGCCAAAGTTAAGCAATCCTGTGTATCCAAATTGAATATTGAGCCCTATTGCCGCCAAAGCGAAATATGCAGCATCTATTCCGAAGAAAGCAGAAATGGTGTTTTCAAAAATCTTGATGAAGTCCATCGGTCAGCCCACTCTCTGCTTGCGACCGAGTATTCCCTGCGGACGCACAACCAGCACGATGATCAGGATTAATAGTGCTGGAGCGTTCTTGAGTTCTGCCGGTACAACAAGTGAGGCGAGTTCAACGAGTAGTCCAACAAGGAATCCCCCGACAAGTGCTCCGTATGCGGAACCTAAACCACCGAGTGTGATGCCAGCAAACATGAGGAAGATGAGTCCGGATCCCATTTCGAAACCAACTTGTTCATCGAGACCTCTAAACAAGCCTCCCATTGCAGCGAGTGCTCCACCTGCGAACCACACAATTCGAATGATCTTTTGAGTGTCGATTCCCGTGGAGGATGCCAACGACGGGTTGTCCGATACAGCACGAATTGCTTTACCAGTTCGAGATCTTTGCAGATAGCCAGCAACTCCGAGCAAAACAAACAGCGAAATGATGGTGGTAGTCAAATCTCGAACGGTGATGCTGATCGGTCCGAAATGTTTTGCAACTTGCAGACTGAAATCGCTCAGTGGACGTGTGCGACCGCCAAATTGGTATAAGTACATATTACGCAACATGATGGATAGCCCAACGGAAACAACGAGCTGGGAAATGAGTCCGATTCCTCGTTTTCGCAATTTTGCGAAGATAAAGCCATTCATTGCAAGTCCGAACACGCCACCGAGAGCAACCACAACTGGCGCTGCAATCAGCAAGGGAACCCCAAGCATGACGTTGAACCAGAACGCCATCATTCCACCGAAGGTGACCATTTCACCGTGAGCGAAGTTCGTTAATCCTGTAGTTCCGAAAATGAGAGATAAACCAACCGAACAGATTGCGATGATGAGTCCCAACCTCACACCGTCGACCAAGCGCTGAGCAACGCGATCGAACAGGCTGGCTCCGGATTCGTGGACCGAGCCTGCGAAAAATGTGACGCGTTTAGCATTTGTCGTGAAAGCATCTTTTGAGATGTTGACCACGGTCTTTGTGCCTTCGACAAGTGTTACCCCACTAGGAAGTGAAGCAACATCCAAGGTGACGACATAGTCATCTTTTGCAGGGACTGTAATGGTCGCTATTCCTGTGGCATCGGTTACGCCATCTCCGACAGCGAGGCCTGCGGAAGTTGCTACTGAAACTTTTACACCAACAACGGGTTTCTTTTCTGACACGCCATTGCTATTCGATTGGTTCTGCACGGAAACGATAATGGAGTTTTGCGAGTCAGCTGCATGGGCGGTTCCCGGCGATGAGAACATAAACAGTACGGAACAAAGAACAGCGAAAGCTCGAGCAACTCCGAAGACGCGGGATTTTGAATTGTTGGCTTCAGTCACTACATCCCCAAACTGCGAGTGCATCTAGTCAAGCACAATGAGGGTGCTGGCAGGAAGAAATACGGCTAATACGCAGAGCCAGACGATGACCGATAGCGCTACGTGAACGGCAACCAGCGGAGCAGGGACACCCGCGAAATACTGAACGTAGCCAATGAAGCCTTGAGCGCACAGCGCAGCGAGCAAACGTGTGAGCGCGGCACCCTCAAGTTGCCATCGAGAAGCATTTTTTCGAGCTCGCAGTGCCAACGACACTGTTGCCAGAACCAATAACCAGACCGCGAGAGAATGCATTTGGGTTGCGTGTTTCACGCTGATTGCAATGCGGGTTACCTTTTCCGACCCCGAGTGTGGCCCGGCGCCAGTCACCACTGTCCCCAGAAATAGCACGAAGCAGCCCACAAACAGAAGAACCCAACGAAGTGGGTTGTCCTCGCTCGATCCCTGGATTGGCCTAGTGATGAGCAGATGAACTCGTTGTGTGAGCACAAATGCTGCAGATACCAGGAAGATTGAGACCAGGAAGTGAGCCATGTTGGACCACGGATTGAGACCGGTCAACACCACGTAGGCGCCTAACACCACTTGCACGAGTACTCCAACCACGAGTATTCCTGCGTTTCGGGTGATCCTTTTTGATTTTGGCTTAAGGAGAAGCGACATTGATACGGCCAAAATCACCGATGCAGCAACGACGCCTGTGAATAGCCGGTTGACCTGCTCTATCGCAGCGTGCCCAGAAGAAACATCCACAAATTTTGTGCTGTTGCAGTTTGGCCAATCGGAACACCCCAACCCCGACCCTGTGAGCCTGACAAGCGAGCCCGTGACCACGATCGCGTAGAGCGAACCGAACGCAATCCAGGTAACGAGACGGAAATTTTGAAGGGAAATTGCCGGTCGACGCATCGACGGCACGATACCCGTTTCTGAGCAACTCCTGGGTTCGGTATGTCGTCCTCGCTGCGTTCCTCACCTTTTGTGGTCGATTCATCACCAATATCTCTATTTGACCACTGGGAGTGATCACCCAAACTTTTTTAGTGATTATTTCCTCAAGTTCTCCTAAATCTGGCCGATCCCTAATGCGGATCTCACACCAGCAAGTCAAGGGAGCAAAACATGAACGCAGGAATTATTCGCAAGGCAATTATCGCCGCAGCCGTATCGCTCAGCATTGCTGCTGTCGCTACGTCAATCGCCGTAACACCAGTTGCCGCTCAATCGATCTCCACTAAAGCAGCATCGTTGCCAAAGTTGGGAGAGTCTGGTCCTGAAGTGACCCGAATGCAACAAGCGATCGTTGCTCGTGGCTTCACAATTAAGGGTGGAATTGACGGATCATTTGGTCCTGCAACGCAAGTTGCATTGAAGTCGCTACAAAAAGTTGCCGGTTTTGCTCCTACGGGAAATCTTGATGCAAAGACCGCAAAGTTCTTGGGTCTCGTCGATGTTGCCCCGTTGAACAAGTCAAACTTTCCAACAGTTGGAGCGTCTGGTGATGCTGTGTGGTCATTACAGCAAGCTCTTATTAATGGTGGTGTTGAAGTTAAGGGTGGAGCCGATGGAAAATTCGGTTTGGCAACTTCAATCGCGCTTGGCAAGTTTCAAGCGATGAAGGGTCTTCCAGTTACCAAGTCGGTAGATGAATCAACCGCAATCGCCCTAGGCCTGCTTGCAGCACCAGTTCAAAAGGCAACCACAGCTTCAAAGAAGACAGTAGTTGCCGCATCGGCTCCTGTTGCTGCTCCTGTTGCAGCCCCGACACCGGTTGCCAGTTCAACAATCACCATCGATTCCCTTCCTGTGCGAGGTCAACAGAGTGAAAATGTTCGTATCTTGCAAAATGCATTGATCAACGCTGGAATCGAAGTTAAGGGTGGCGCTGACGGTGTATTCGGAGTTGCGACTTCTGTGGCAATTGGAAAGTTTCAAACTGCAAGTGCATTGAATGTTTCAACCGCACTCGACGCACCAACTGCTGCTGCTCTTGGTTTGATTCCTTCACTTGCAGACTTGGGTTTGCCAACATTGCAGGCGTTTCCTGTACAGGGTCGCTGTGGCTTCACAGATACCTGGGGTGCAGCGCGTAGCGCAGGTCGCACTCACGAAGGAACCGACATTATTGGCGCTCGTGGACTTGCTCTGTACGCAGTACTTGATGGCACCATCTCGAAGATGACGACTGGTGGAGTTCTTGGTGGAACATCGTTGCGATTGACTGCAGCAGACGGAACGTATTTCTACTACGCACACCTTGATTCATTCGCAGTAAACCTTGTTAATGGTCAGACAGTTCGTGCAGGCCAAATCGTTGGCTACCTTGGATCAACTGGTGATACCAACACGCCACACTTGCACTTCGAAGTGCACCCTAAGGGCGGAGCTGCTGTGAACTCGTACCCAATTCTTAAAGCAGTTGATGCTTGCAACGTTACGGAATTGCTCCCGCAACCGTAATTTGCAGCAGACAATGGTTGGGAGAGCCGGTGGCGATGTGAGAACCATCATCGGTTCTCCCAACAAATATTTAGCGTGTGCGATCCTCGTGAGAGAGATGCTCCACATCGCTTAAACGTTCGAGGCTAAATGCGAATCCATCCCCAAGTTTGATTGCCTTAATTGTGGTGATCGAAGCGTGATTGATGATGAAGCGCTCCCATTCCCACGGAGTTGCTGTTAGTCCGAGCAAATGACAGATCAACACGCTGTTTGTTCCAGCATGTGCGAAGAAGGCAAACCGCTCACCTGGTTCATCGATATGCCAAACCGGTAGCTCGGTCTGCAAACGATGGACCCCATTGCGCTCCAGAAATTCGGTTGCGCCGGCATGAATGCGCTGAACGAAGTCTTTCACCGACTCCCCTCCTTTAAGACCGTTCCATCTTTCGTGCGAAGCATTCTTTACTTCGTCGCGGTAGGCCTTTATGGTCTGCTCTACTGGTGCTCCATGCCACGCGGGCTCTCGAATTTCCTCAAGGAAAGGTTCGATTTCTAGTCGGCGGTTCTGGCGATCAAGGGTTGGTTGTGCTGTGAGATGGGTTCGCTGAAGTGGAGACGCGAATACATGATCAAACTTTTCTTCGGCAAGACGCTGACCGAGCAATTCAGCCTGCCGATACCCGCGTTCGGTGAGAGGAGGATTCACGACGCTCAAACCATCCTTCACCCATTCAGGCTCGGCATGACGGATGAGAACGATTTCCATGCGGACAATCTACTTGATTGCTATACCGCACACGATGAAACTTGCATTGAGCGTCGATTCGTAGACGGCGTCGCTCAAACTCGGATTATCTTGCGCCACATTAATCATGTGTGTCCCCAAGCACGTAGCTTGATCTGCGGTAATCGTGATGCCTCGTTGTTCGGCAATGAAATACGCATAGGAGCGAATCGCCGTTTCCTCATTATCAAATCCGTAGTTCAGATCTGGTTGCGGGTCGACAACTATCGATGTTTGAGTAGCCGATTGGTCTTCACCTGGTGACGCGTTGATGCCTTTGGAAATTTCTATTTTGCACTGATTCGATACGAAATCCCTCAAGGCGCTGAGTGCATCAACATTGTCGTTGCGTGACAGGTTTGCTATTGCATGCTGCACATTGGGGTCTGTCTGAGCGACGGTTCCATCCCAGTAAACATTTTGTAACGCCACAGTGAGTTCGTCGTATGAACGCATCGTTTGCTCGATGTCGCTTTTTACCGTGGATGGTGCAACATCATCAATTATCGAGAGGGTTCCGGTCAAAACGGCAATGGTGCTCTGCAGCTGCCGTGGAGATGTTGAGGTGAGTGATTCAATGGCCAAGTTCGAAGCAACAAGAGATGATTCCAGTTCGGCAGCATGCGAGCAAAGCGCCTTGGTCTCCTGTGCCTCGCCACAACTCACCAACATGGTGCAGGTGATGGTGAAGAACAAAATAAAACGTTTAGCCATCGAGTTGACCCTTCGTTGATTTAAGCCATGCTTCATAGAGCTCTGCATATCGGGAGCCATGCGCTATGAGCGCAGCATGCGTGCCGTCTTCAATGATCCGTCCGCCTTCGAGCATGATCACTCGATCAGCGCGTGATGCCGTCGACAGTCGGTGCGCGATCGAGATAGTTGTTCTCCCAGAGGCAAGCTTTTCGAGTGCTCGTGAAATTCTTACCTCTGTCAAAGAATCAACAGATGATGTGGCTTCATCAAGCACCAATACATCGGGACGCACCATAAATGCTCTGACCAAAGCAACGAGTTGTCTTTCACCTGCCGAAAGAGACGTGCCTCGTTGGCCGACATGTGTGTGAAGACCGAGAGGAAGCCCGTCAAGCCAATCACTCAGGCCTAATTCGCTGAAGGCTTCGCTCATGTCACGTTCTGTTGCATGCGGTTCAGCAAACTGCAAGTTGTAAGCAATGGTGTTCGAAAACAAGAACGGCTCTTGAGGAACCACGATTAATCTGCGGCGCAAGTCAACATTGGCAATATCCGTTAACGCAACGCCACCAATAAGCACACGACCGATCGTTGGATCAGTAAGTCTCGCTATGAGTCGTGCGATGGTCGTTTTCCCAGATCCTGACGGCCCAACGAGAGCCACATGCTGACTAGCTGGAATGTGTAGAGAAATATCGTGAAGCACTGGAGTGTCGTCATCTTCTTCGTCGATGCGAGATCCGTACGCAAAACTCACTCCTTGAAGATCTACCGATAATTTTCCTGCTGGGAACGAACGAGGATGCGGTGTTTGTGCTGGTCCAATTGGAGTATCTAAAACTCCCAATACTCTTCGTAACCCAGCAACGGCTGTTTGCACCTGGTCAATAATTTCCGTGAATTCAGCTATTGGTTCGAGAAACCGGTAAGTCAAAAAAACGAATCCGACGAGAGCTCCCGAAGTCAGTCCACCTGCCGGTCCTATCAGTAGTCCCGTACCAACGACGGCCATTACCGTGAATACGGCGAACACTTCACCGCTCGGGAATAAAAAGGCTCCGATCACTCCAGCACGAATGTTGCTGTTCCTGCGCTGTCGCATCGATACCGCAACAGCGTCAATCATCACTTTTTCAGCGCCATACGCGCGCAAGGTATCTGCTCCTGACATTAACTCTGCAACAGATCCTAAGAAATCCGCGTTTCGCTCTCGTGAGAGGTTGTACGCACCGACCAAACGAGATTGCACGAATCTCAGAACCAAAATGAGTGGAGCGCTCGTGGTGAAGGCAACCAAGGCGAGCCGCCAGTCGTATGCAAGCATCACTGCCGCGACAGCGAGCATCTGCGATCCATCGAGTAATAACCCGAGGCCACCCCAGGAGAAAAACTGGGTCAGGGTTTCGATGTCACTCGTGACACGGGAAACGAGGGCTCCCCGTTTCTCATTATTGTGATCTTCAAGACTTAAACGATGAATGTGATCAAACAGCTGCGAACGCAGAGAGAACAAGCCATTTTCTGCTCGAGTACCCAGTCGTTTCGTTGCTTCTCGAAGACACAGCGATGAGAGCACAACGCACACGGCGCCTACCGCACAGAGGCGGCCAATGTAGCCAACGTCCACGTGTCCGGGCTGTAATCCATGATCTATGGATTGCTGGATCAATATTGGAATAACGAGCCTTGCCCCGGTGCCACATAGAGCAAGAAGGAAAGTGCGACCTAAACCACTCTTCAACGCTGGAGCGACGTTGACGCCTCTCCCGATAATTCTTGCCGAAGAGAATCTCTGATCCATTTCATTGATCACGTTCGGCTCCTGTCAATTTCAAAGGAGCGCATCAAGTTGGAGTAGGCATCGTTCGAACTCATGAGTTGTTCATGCGTCGACAATGGCTCAACGACTCCGTCATGGATGAACAGCACAGCATCTGCGATTTTGATCGTTGTCGGACGGGAAGCAACAATGATCGTGGTCAACTTCTGATCAAGCGATGTGAGGCGTTCAATCACCGTTGCTTCGGTTGACGGGTCTAATGCACTCGTTGTGTCATCGAGCAAGAGCACTTGCCTACCGCTAGCAATTGCCCTGGCGAGAGCAATTCGCTGTCTCTGACCGCCGCTCAAACTGATTCCACGCTCCCCAACGACTGTGTCGATGCCTTGTTCGAGTTCCGAGACAAATTCCTCGCTCACCGATGCCCACAACGCGCGCGCAATTTCTGGAATGGCGATGTTTCTTCCAAGGTCTAAATTAAATTTGATTGATCCCGAAAACAAGAATGGTTCTTGAAAAACGAGGGCGGTGCCTCCACTTGCCACGCTCACAACTCCAAGCTGAGGTTGGAGTAATCCACCGATCAATTTCAGTAGAGTCGATTTGCCTGACCCAGTTTCTCCAACAATGGCCACGACTGATCCATCAGGTATAACAAAATTGACATTGCTCAGGACCAGGTCGCTCGATTGACCATACGTATACCTAACGTTCGTGAAGGCAACCGCAATTCCGTCAGATGGTCGAGCAACCGATAACTGTGGGTTCGGTTCCAGCTTTTCATCCAGAATTTCGCGAACCCTCTTGTACCCACTTGAAGAATGAGGAATTTCGCTCAGCAAATATCCGATGATTCTTAGAGGAAACACCAACAAGGTGAACAAATAAATAAAACTCGTCAGTTCGCCGATAGACAACGCTCCACTGCGAACTCGAAATGCACCGTATGCAATGAGTGAAATGTTGACCAACGAAGGTGTTCCGTCAACAAGTGCTTCAAATATTGCGCGCGCATTCACTGCGCGGATTCGGGCATCTTTAAGAACTGTTGAAATTTTCGCAAGTCGTACTTGCTCTCTGTCCTCTGCCCCGAAGGCTTTCACCACCATGACGCCATCAAAACTCTCATGCACAGCTTCCGACAGAGCACCTAGAGCCTGCTGTGCAGAATCGAAATGCTTATCGATTCTGCGTTGATAACCAAGATTCAATGCAAACAGCAGAGGGATAACGGTGACTGCCAGCAATCCAAGCGGTATATCGATCACCACGAGCCACACACTCGTTAAACCAACAAGCAAAACCACTGACGTGCTGAAAGGCAATGGCCCGAGTACGGAGGCAGCGGTATCCGAATCGATACCGATTCGCGCTACAAGATCGCCCGACATGTTTCTTTGATGCCATACCGAGGGTTGGCGCATGATGTGGGCAATCAGATTGGTGGAGAGAGATTCTGATGTAGACCAATGCGAGATGCCTGCATAGGACCGTCTAAACACGACACCAACAGCTCGCAGCAGTCCGATCCCAATGACAATGACCGAGGCAATAAGGAACGAGTGTTTGTCGATTGAGCCAAGAGCAAAGCGAGGCATGATTACATGGTCAACTACGTATCCAAGCCCGAAGCTCGACGCGACCGTACAAATTGCATAGAGAGAAGCTCCGGCTACCGCAATGATGAATGGACGCGGATGGAGCCTGAGCAATTGACGGAGCAACGAGATTGCTAGTCGTAGTCGGGATTGTTCCATCATCTTGACTCTAGTTGTATGAAAAAGTCGCGACATCCAATTACTCATGCACTGAAGTACTATTCAGCGCGTGAACGTCGAACCAACGCAGACGAGAAGTCAACGAGTATCGAAACTAACCGCCAGAGTCGTCATCGGATCGAGCATCATTGGGTTAATTGCCATGTGGATTTACGCCTTTGGATTCGCATCGAAGGTATCTGTCAACAAAATTGGCGATACAAACTGGACTACACGAGCTGAAGCAATTTGCGGTCAAGCGATGCAGGAACGTCTTGCTCTTTCGGATCTCAGACGTGTTTCGGATGCCGGAACAGACGCCCTCGCCGAGCGAGCAGTGCTTATAGACAAAGCGACCGACTCTTTAGAAAAAGCTCTCAACACCATCGCGTCGACGCCTCCTGAAGACGCAAAGGGCAAGGCGATAGTTCCGTTATGGATTGCAGATTACAGAGTGCTCATCCAAGATCGCAGGGACTACGCAAACCAGCTACGTAATGGAGTGAACACTCCGTTTTCTGAGTCGATGATTCAAGGGCTGCCAATTAGCGAGAAACTTTCTACATTTGCAGCCGACAATCGAATGTCTTCGTGCAAAGCTCCAATAGACCTTTCTATATAGAAGGGTCGGCGAACTCTTCTGCGGGGACCCAACCACTGTTTGGGCTAAACCGTTTAATCACCCGAGCAGGAGTTCCGACAGCGACGCTGTAATCCGGAATTATTCCTGTTACTACGGAGTTTGCTCCGATGGCAACGTGTCGTCCAACGTGTGCACCAGGCAAGATCACCGAGCCTGCACCGATCCACGATCCGTCCCCAATGATCACCACTTTCTCTGGTTGTGTTTGCAGCGATATCGGAATATCTGTTCGCTCATAACCATGATTTTGGTCGGTGATGTACACGTGGTGTCCGGTCCAGACATCGTTCCCGATGTCGATACCGAGATGTCCGACGATGCCGCTTCCTCTTCCAATCAGACAGCGATCACCAATTCGGACGACTGGATTGGTGAGACATTCTTGACCTGGAATCATTCCCGCCGAAAGCGCAACATGGGTTCCAATCATCGTGTTCGCACCTATCTGGATGTAACGCTCGTTGAAGATGGTGGTTTGTGGGAAACAGATAATGCTGTTTTCACCGAAGGCGCCAAATCTCTTCCCTCGCGTCGTGTGCGGGCCAATTGACCCATGCAGTGACAGCCATTCCCATGCTGCATGTGCCACCTTTTCCTTGAGGCGCAAGACCGTGGCCGAAATCATGATTTGCAATCTAATCGGTAGCCTGATTTTGTGACTGAAGCGACCTCCCGCCCACGCATCACCGTTCCCATGGTGATGGCGAATAAGGGCTCTGGGAAACCGCTCAGCATGATTACCGCCTATGACGCAACGTTTGCTCGAATCGTTGATGAATCTGGTGTGGACATGATTCTTGTTGGAGACTCCGTCGGATCAGTTGTGCAGGGTGTTGCGAACACCATTCCGGTCACGCTGGAAGAGATGGAATACCACGTGAAGTTAGTGGCGCGTGCCAATCCTCGAGCTCTCATCGTTGGTGACTTACCATTCGGTTCGTATCAAGTGAACACCGAACAAGCTGTACGCAGTGCGATCAAACTTGTGAAAGCAGGAGCTGCTGCCGTAAAGCTTGAAGGCGGAGTCACCATGTTCGACACGATTGCAGCCATTTCACGTGTTGATATTCCTGTCATGGGCCATATAGGCCTTACTCCGCAGAGTTATCACCGCATGGGTGGACATCGCGTTCAGGGTCGAGTTGATGGACGTGAAGCAGGAGGACGCGAACGCTTGCTCGAAGATGCACATTCTGTCGAGCAATCCGGAGCGTTCGCTGTTGTTATTGAAGGCGTTCCTCGCGATCTGGCTAAGGAAATTACGAACAAAGTTTCAATCCCAACTATTGGAATCGGAGCAGGTCCGGATTGTGACGGACAGGTTCTTGTCCTCCACGATATTTTGGGACTCACTCAAAATACGTTGAAGTTCACGCGCAAATATGCCGACATCCGTGATACGAGCATCCAAGCTTGCAAACAGTTTGTTGAAGAGGTCCGCAACGGATCGTGGCCAGACGATGACCACTCTTTTCACTAACCACGAACAATTCATTGCTTGGCGCAATGGCATTCCGAAAAATTGCGTCATTGGCTTCGTGCCGACTATGGGAGCGCTCCATCAGGGTCACATCAGTTTGATTGAGCGCGCAGAGTCGGAGTGCGACTTTGTCGTGGTCAGTATTTATGTCAATGAATTGCAATTCAATTCAGAACGTGACTACGAGCGTTATCCCCGCACCGAAGATGCTGACTTCAATCTGTGTGTGCGAGCGAACGTTGACGCCATATTCGCTCCTATCAAAAGCGAAATATTCCCAGAGGACTCCGTCGCATTACTCAGTCCTTCGCGATCAGCAGAAAACTTTGAAGGCGCCGATCGACCTGGACATTTCTCCGGTGTGGTCACCGTTGTTGATCGTCTGTTCTTCATCGTTAAACCAACGATTGCTTATTTCGGATTGAAGGACTACCAACAAGTCGCAGTTATTACTGATATGACAGCGAAGCTGCATCCCCATGTTGAGATTCGTGCTTGCTCAACGATGCGAGAATCAGACGGATTGGCGATGTCAAGTCGAAATCGTTTTCTGTCTCCTACTGGCCGTGAACTGGCATCACAGATTCCACTTGCATTGAGCGGAGCATTGAATCAATGGAAAACAGGAACGACTAGGGCATCCGAATTAATCCAATGGACGAAACAACAACTTGGAGCATTTCCCAATATCGAATTGCAATACATTTCGATTGTTCGCAATGGAACGATGAGTCAGGTAGATACGGTTAGTGAAACAGACGTCCTCATTGCAGCTGTTGTGATCGATGGGATCCGTCTCATCGACAATATGCAGTTTTCTATCGTCTAATTGTTGAATCTGACTGCCGTACGCGATAACGAATGGAGAAGATTGAGTCACCACTCAAAATTCCGCCTCGTGCAAACGTACGTCCATTTTGCCAGTTGGATAACCCAAGTTCCGGTTTGCGAAGCGCATACTGGCCATCGACCCAACGCGTCATACCGTCTCCAAAAAACGGGGCATTCGAGGTGCGCCACCCTTCATCAACTTCTTGATCATCATCGGATAAGACCGATAGGACAAATGAAGGTGAATATTTGTTGAACATACCGATCGCCGATTTCAAGTCTGCAGCGACAACGATTGACAGCTCAGGGTTGTCCTCCCACTCCCATTCTGTTCCTAATGAAGCGTGGTCAATGTTCTGAACGGTGCAATGTTTTGGCACACTGCAATGTTTAATCGCTGTTTCTACATCTTGGTCGACATGGAACACTGCGTGTGCATTTCGTCTGTCAGCCGCTTGCGCTACTCCATTAATGACTGCTTGCAAATTATTCTCAACAGTAGAGCGAGTCAACACAACGGTGTTTAACGTGTTGCACACTTTGCGATCTAGAGAAAACTGCACTACATCGGTGAGCCGATCTACATCTGCGACTTTGGAAATCACCATCCAAGCACCACCAGTACCGTGAAGACTTGCCGGGATTCCATGTTGTTTTGCTATTTCACCGAGGAGAGCCACCGATGAACCGCTACCCCTAGCGACAGCCAAAGACAGTCGAGTATCTGAAAACAGAGCCCATGCGCTCGCGTGGGTTTTTGAAGGCAAGAGAATCACCGAAGCAGCGGGCAGACCTGCGTCAATAAGGCTCGGAATAACAGCAAGTTCCATAATGGTGCGTGCTGTTTCGTATGCATCACTTCCAATTCTAAATACGCAAACGTTTCGTGTACGCAGCACACCGGTCGCATCTGCGAAAACATTCGGACGACCCTCAAACACGAATCCCACTACGCCGAGAGGGGCACGATGGGATTCAATATTCCACCCGTCGTGCAACACTGTTTCGAGTGCGTTGTGCGATGTTTCGAGAGACTCCCACATGCTGAGAGCATCAATCATGTCTTGTCGCATGGAGTCGCTCAGGACTAGTCGTGTGGTTGACCGCCCTATCGACTTCGCTGCAGATACATCACCCTCGTTGGCCGCGCGAATTTTTTTAAATACCGCATCATCTCGAAGACGTTCCGCAAAACCCGCATAGAACCGTGTAATTTTTGCATCGTCCAGACCATTGAGCGCACTAAATGCAGAAATCGCTTCGTCCACGCACGTCTTCACAACGTCAAGTTCAGCCTTTGGCACCAAGAGCAAACCCGAAGAAGCGATCGCGATCAGTCGATCCCCGTCTGAAAACGACTCCGCTATCTTCGTGCCAACTTCAACAAGTTGACCGTCTACAAGCACTTTGTCGTGTCGGTTCAATTGCATGAGCGCTCCATAGCCCCATCGTAGATCGGTAGTCTGAAATCATGAATGATCGCTTGTACTTTCGCCAACTTCTATCGGGAGCAGATTTCGCGTCACAGGACCAAATGGCCCATCAAATGGTGAACTTTGTCTACTTAATCGGCGATAAGCACACTCGCGAATGCGTAATTGTCGATCCCGCATATGCGGTGAACGAAATTGCAGAAATCGTTGTGGCAGATGAGATGAACCTTGTTGGTGCTCTCGGAACCCATTACCACCCGGATCACGTGGGTGGAAAGATGATGGGCTGGAATATCGAGGGTATTTCGACGCTTCTTGAATTTAAAGAAATGCCTATTCATATCCAGAAATCTGAAGCCGAATGGGTTACTAAGACAACAGGAGTGTCTGCATCGCATCTCACTCTGCACGAAGGCGGCGACGTTATCCAGGTTGGCGATATCGCAATCACGTTGCTGCACACTCCAGGTCACACTCCAGGAAGCCAATGTTTCATCGTCGATGGAAATTTGGTATCGGGCGATACGTTGTTTCTCGAGGGTTGTGGTCGAACAGATTTACCTGGTTCAAATCCCGACGACATGTATGACAGCTTGAACATGCTCGCTTCGTTGCCGAGCGACACCATCGTGTTTCCGGGACACCGATATTCGGACCCTGCGTTTATGGCACTCGGCCAAGTTCGCGAAACCAATTATGTGTTCAAACCAACTTCGAAAGAAGGCTGGCTGCAATGGTTTGGGCAGTAATAATTATTGGAACAACCCGGAATACACGCTGTTTAAACCTGCAACAGCCAGCAGCACGAGTACGGCAATCCTGAATCGATCTGGGTGAACGCGTTGGCGAACAACTTTTCCTACCGAAACGCCAACCACCATTGCAGGCAGAACGAACATCGCCAACCATAAATCTGAAGTATGAATTTTTCCGAATGTTGCAAACAGGACCAAACCGTAGATGCCGCTGATGAGGAAAATCATGTTGAGTGTCGACCGAAATACTTGCGGTTCGCTTTTTCGTGCCTGTAGAGCGAACACGAGTGGCGGACCGTTAGTGGAAGTAGAAGTTAAGAGAAATCCACTTGCAATACCCATCGACCAATCGAGGCTGATGTGTGCGGAACTTAAATCCTTTCCCCGCACAAGCAAAAACAATCCGAGAAGCACTCCGACGCCGAGCAATATCTTGAGGACATGTTGATTAAGAAAGACAAACGCAACGATCCCGAACGGAGCTCCGATAAAAGTCGCCCAAAGAAATCGTTTTACTTGAATCTTGTCCTGGTCATGACGCAGGTCTCTGTATTGATACATGTTGTTAGCTGTACCGACTAACGATGCCAGGATGACCGCCTGATGCAATCCAATCACACTCATCAAGATCGGTACTGACAGCAAAGAAAATCCGAAGCCAACGACTGCTTGCGTAAAGGCTGTCGCCAGGACTATCACCGCAACGCAAGCAAAAGCTGCCATCGATATATCAATCATGACAAAAGATCCGAAATTGGCTGCGATCATTGATCCATTCTTGCTGATCGCTGCACACAGCATCTGCTTCTACACTTGAACCATGTCAACACTTCGTATCAGCGGTCAAAGGCTCATGGAGAGGATTTCAGCGTTGGCCGAGGTGTCTCCCATTGACGGTGGTGGTAATTGTCGGCTTGCGCTTACCGATGAAGACCGAGAAGGTCGCGACCTCGTTGTCACATGGATGAAAGATCTTGGCCTCTCTGTTTCGATCGACGTCGTTGGCAACATCGTCGGAACCTGGAACGTTGGACATGGTGCTCCTGTCATGACGGGTTCACACATAGACACCGTTCGAACAGGTGGAAAATACGATGGCAATCTTGGAGTACTTGCAGGTTTGCAAGTCATTGAAACACTTCAACAGGCCGGCATATCGCCGCCGAGACCTCTTGCTGTTGGTGTGTTCACCGATGAGGAAGGTGCACGGTTTGCGCCTGACATGCTCGGGTCACTGGTATTTGTCGGCGGTCTATCGGTCGAAGAGGCACTCGACATTCGGGCGATTGATGGTCCACGCCTTGGCGATGAATTGGAGCGAATCGGTTATTCCGGAAATACACCTTGCCCACAGTCCCCTCCCCATGCGTTTGTAGAACTGCATATTGAGCAAGGTCCACTCCTAGAAGCCAATGATGTGCGCATCGGCGCAGTTACCGGAGTGCAGGGAATTTCATGGCAAGAGCTCACCATCACCGGTCAAAGTAATCACGCTGGCACCACCCCCATGCGCTTACGTAAAGACCCAGTTGTTGTGGTTGCGGAAGTTGCAAAGTTTCTACACGATCTTGCGTTGCGCTACGGCGGAAACCAAGTTTGCACAGTTGGCAAAATTGATGTGCATCCAAGCTTGATCAATGTTGTTGCCGCTAAAGCAACAATGACGCTTGATGTTCGCAACACTGATGAGGCGCTACTCAAGCAAGCGGAAAACGAAATTGCACTGTTTATCACCGAGGTCGCTCAACGCGAAGGGGTTACCACTTCAGTTCGAACGCTCGCCCGCTTTGAACCAGTGCAATTTGATCCACGTGTCATCGACATTGTTCATCGGCACGCTGTGGAACTTGGTAATTCTGTTCAACAGATGCCATCAGGTGCCGGTCATGACGCACAAATGCTCGCTCGCGTATGTCCGACCGCAATGATCTTCACCCAGAGCAAAGACGGTCTCAGCCATAATCCAGCTGAATACACATCACCCGAAGATCTGGAAGCCGGAGCCAACATTCTGTTACACACCATGCTGACACTCGCTGAAACAGATTTTTCTTAACAAGAACAATTCGGCAACCGTTCAACAATTAGGCTCATGATTATGGCAAGAATTGTTACCGTCGCCGCAGCACAATTAGGACCGATTCAACGCGAAGATTCACGAGCCTCATGCGTTGGGCGAATGATCTCACTGCTGCAACAAGCATCCAAGGCCGGCTGTGATTTGGTTGTTTTTCCTGAATTGGCGCTCACCACATTCTTCCCACGATGGTTTGTTGACGACATTCGCGAAGCCGATCACTGGTACGAAACATCTATGCCGAACGCAGCGACACAACCGCTATTTGACGAGGCCAAGCGTTTAAAAATTGGGTTCTCGCTTGGCTACGCAGAACTCACACCAGACGGCCAACGATTCAACACACAAATCTTGGTTGAAAAAGATGGATCAGTTGTTGCGAAATATCGCAAAGTTCACATTCCAGGCCACGAGGAACACGAACCCAACCGACCTTTTCAACATGCAGAGCGCTACTACTTCACTCCAAGCGATGAAGGATTCGGAGTGTGGAAAGCATTCGGTGGTCGGGTCGGAATGATGATCTGCAATGACCGTCGTTGGCCTGAGACGTATCGCGAGATGGGTCTGCAGGGCGTTGAAATGATTCTGTGTGGTTACAACACTCCAATGCACTATGTCCCCGATCCATCGCAGGACGTCCTTGCTGGATTCCACAATGCACTTGTCATGCAAAGCGGCGCGTACCAAAACGGAACCTTTGTCGTTGGAGTAGCCAAAGGTGGTCTCGAAGAAGGCGTTGACGGCCTTGCCGATTCCAGCATCATTGGCCCATCGGGAGAAATCCTTGCCAAGACTTCGACCGCAGGCGATGAAATCGTCGTAGCCGCCTGTGATTTGGACTGGTGCTACCAATACAAGAACACCCTGTTCGATTTCGATCGCTATCGCAGGCCCGAGGTGTACCAGCGCATAACGGGTCAACGTGGGGCAATCCTCGCAGACTAAACTGGTCTTTTTTACATTCTGTAAAACCCAAACCCAATAGGTGTATGGTAAACCAAGCAAATGGTCAAGGGGATGGGAATGGGCATGGAAGACACGATGGTGCAATTTGTAGCCAATGGCGTCCCTGTCAGTGTGCGCAGCAATCATCCACATTTACTTTCCGCTCTGCGCGAAGAACTTAATATCACCTCGCCAAAAGATGGATGTTCCCCTAGCGGTCAATGCGGATGTTGCACCGTATTCGTCAATGGCAAAGCAGTCGTCAGTTGCCAGACAAGTTTAGAAAAGGTTGCTGGCGGAGAAGTCACCACTCTTGAAGGCATTGAAGAATCGGAGCGAAGAAAGTATTCGGATGCCTTTGCAGCGTGTGGTGGATTGCAATGCGGTTTTTGTATTCCGGGAATTGTTGTTCGCGCCAAAGCTCAGGTAGATAAAAAGGGCGCAGGTCTAAAGCGTGAAGATATGGCTCGACATTTGGGCGCACACCTTTGTCGCTGCACTGGTTATGTAAAAGTTCTTGACGCCATCGAGATGGTTGCACAAGGACACACCCCCGTCCTTCCAAAAATTGGTGGCATCGGTTCACGCAGCGTGAAGTACGAAGCGCACGAACTCGCCCTCGGCGATCGTGGCTATGTAGATGACATCCGCATCGACGGAATGTTGCACGCATCTTTGCATTTCACGTCACATGCTCGGGCCAAAGTTCTCAGCATTGATAAATCAAAAGCACTCGCAATGGACGGCGTGACAGCAGTATTCACCGCTGAAGATGTTCCTGGCGAACTCATGGTGGGAATTATCTACAAAGACTGGCCCGTCATGATTCCAGTTGGAGGGTATACCTCGTATGCCGGTGACGTACTCGCGATCGTTGTTGCTCACGATCGCATTACTGCTCGAGCCGCAGCTCAACTCATCGAGATTAAATATGAAGTATTAACTCCAATTACAAACCCTCGCAACGCTGTTGCAACAAGTGAAATTGCGGTATGGAAAACGAAGTCAAACGTTCTGAGCACCAGCACATACGCACGTGGAGACGTGGACGCTGCGTTTGCCAAATGCGCACACATTGTTGAGCAAGATTTCAGCACGCAACGAATTGAACACGCTTTCCTTGAACCTGAGAGCACATTGGCTGTACCGTCCGATGACGGCACTCGCCTCCACGTGTATTCAGGTGGACAAGGAATCTGGGACGACCGTAATGACATAGCAAGTTTGCTTGCGCTCTCAAATGAACAGGTCACCGTAGAACTCATCACCAATGGCGGCGCCTTTGGAGGCAAGGAAGACATGAGCAACCAAGCTCACGCCTCGCTGGCAGCCTGGCTCCTGAAAATGCCGGTGAAGTGCACGCTCTCTCGAGAAGAGAGTTTTCTCATGCACGCCAAGCGCCATCCCATCGATATGTCCTACAAAATTGGCTGCGATGAAAAGGGCAAGATCCTCGCTCTGCACGTTCGCGCAATTGGTGACAGCGGCGCCTATGCAAGCGTGGGCATGAAAGTTCTTGAACGCATGGCTGGCCATGCAAGTGGTCCTTACCAAGTTCCAAATATTGACGTTGAGGCAATTGCAGTTCGCACAAATAATCCTGTGTGCGGAGCGTTTCGCGGATTCGGAGCCAATCAGGCTCAGTTCGCAATGGAAGGCGTGCTCGATCGTTTGGCAGAAAAAGTAGGTATCGATGGATGGACCATTCGTCGTGAAAATGTCATCATGCCAGGAATGGTGTGGGGTCCAGGCCAAATTATGGACGACGGATGCCTCGGCGCTTCCAAATGTCTCGACGAGATCAAACCCGCATACGACGCTGCTCGGGCTTCTGGGAAAGCAATCGGGTTGGGACTCGGTTTGAAGAACAGCGGTCTTGGTAATGGTTTTAAAGAAATTACGCGAGCTGTGGTGCACTTCAAGCATGACGGAAGAATTGAGGTTCGTCACGGTTGGACCGAAATGGGCCAGGGAATCAACACTGTTGCGCAGCAAGTTGCTGTAGAAGAACTTGGAGTTGACGGATCACTGATCGATGTCATCGTTGACACAACACGCGAGTTGGGCCTTGGTCAGACCACTGGATCCCGAGGAACCCTCATGGGTGCAGGAGCCGTAAAAGCAGCCTGCGAAGCTGCGCGGGAAGCCAACTGTGCAGTTGGAGTCGATCACGTGGGCGAATATCGCGTTGACTGGACCACAAAACTTGGCGAACCTGGGGTGGTGAATCCAATCATTCACTCAACGTTTGGATACGCGGCACAACTTGTCATCATTGATCGCGAAACGGGCAAAATCGAACACGTTGTTGCGGCGCACGACGTTGGGCGGGCTGTAAACCCACAACTCTGCGAAGGCCAAATTGAAGGATCAGTGCACATGGGACTCGGTTATGCACTGAGCGAAGACTTCCCTAGCGATCCAGAAACAGGATTTCCGACGAATAAAACATTACGCAGTCTTGGCATCCTTCGTGCGAAAGATGTTCCGAAGATCTCGGTACAACTTGTCGAGTCTGCCCAGCCAAATTCTCCATATGGAATTAAGGGTGTCGGCGAAATTGGCTTAGTCCCCACGGCCGGCGCAGTCGCTGCTGCGCTATATGACTTTGATGGAGAATGGCGATGGAAGCTTCCGATGAAACGTGATGATTCGAGTTCTGAGGATTAGTCATGACGAACATCACGCCAGGGATGGTCTGTGCTCATCACCATCTCTACAGTTCTCTCGCTCGCGGAATGCCTGCACCACGTGGAAAGACTGACTCGTTCATTTCAATACTCGAAAACATCTGGTGGAGAATTGACGCTGCTCTTGACCTAGACATGATCTATTGGTCAGCCGCGCTTGGAGCTGCAGAAGCCATAGCAAGTGGAACGACATGCATTGTTGATCATCATGAATCTCCAAATGCCATTGAGGGATCACTTGCAATGATCGCTAAAGCATGTCGTGACGTTGGCGTACGTGTTAATGCCTGTTATGGAGTGAGCGATCGTTGGGATAACAACGGGTCACTTCGCAGCAGCGTTGAAGCTTCGGAAAAAATCACGTCTGCTTCTCGACGAGGTCTAGACGAAAGTCATGCGTATATAAAGAGTGGTGGCCGCGGCATGATTGGAGTGCACGCTGCTTTTACCTGTGGCGATGAAACCCTGCATGAAGCTGCTGCTTTGGCAAAATCCTTGGGAGTTGGTGTCCACGTCCACGTTGCAGAGGGACCTGACGACCAACACGCGGGCGAACGCCTCGAGGCCATATCGCAAGACAACTGGTTACTCGTTCATGCCGTGCATTTAGACCGAAACCTCAAGGGTTCGATCGTGCATAACCCGCGTTCAAACATGAATAACTCAGTTGGATACGCGCGACCTACTGATCGACCAAATTCGATTCTGCTCGGAACCGACGGCATCGGCGCCAACATGATGGAAGAAGCCCGACTCGCCTATGTGCGCCTACGCGAATTTGATGTGACCCAAGATCCAACGGTTGTCGATCAATGGCTTAACAACAACTATCAACTCTTCCCAGAAGCCAAGAACGATGAAGTTTCCTGGTCATATGACCACATGGAAAGCCCATGGCACAGTGCATTCACCACTGAAATGCATGTTCAGTCGGTAAATGTTGATGGTGAACGAGTGTACGAAGAAGGAAAACTTTTGCGCATGGACGTGCAAGAGGTTCGCGCAAAGGCACATGAACAGGCAAAGCGTCTATTTGAAAGGTTGGAAGCATGAGCATTCCCGAAGCAGCACTAAACCCACAAACTGGCAGAGCCCGCATGGCTATTTATCTGCAAGATGCACACCCAATTCGTGAAGGCATGGCATTTGCGCAATATGCAGAGTCAAAAGGATTCGAAGCCGTGTGGCAAGCGGAAAGCAGACTGGTACGCGAGGCAACCGTACCTATGGCAGCATTTGCGTCGGTTACCAACAACATCAAAGTGGGATCAGGAGTTGTGGACTGCTGGAGTCGCAACCCTGCACGATTGGCAGCGACATTTTCAACCCTCGATGACCTCGCTCCGGGGCGAGTGATTTTAGGAATTGGAGCATGGTGGGATCCGTTGGCCCAAAAGGTTGGAATCTCGCGTGCAAAGCCGTTGCGCGCTATGAGGGAAATTGTCACTGCAGTACGCGCACTGCTGCACAACGAGAACGTGACTTTTGACGGTGAGTTCGTCCACTTCGATGGCATTGAACTTGACTACGTGTATCAGGAGCGTCGCCCGAAAGATGTACCTATCTATATTGGCGCTACCGGAATGCAAATGATGGAACTCACTGGCGAAATTGCTGACGGCGTCGTGCTGAACTATTTGGTCTC
>JBAXBR010000003.1:0-83937 GCA_037141855.1 Actinomycetota bacterium
CGTTGTTACCTGCTCGCGCGACCTCGACACTGAATGCATATGGGCCGCTTCCGGTAAAGGGCACTTGAATCCACGATGCGTTGCCGGCTAACGGAGCTTTCGTCGCTTGTACATACCAAATATCCGAGAGGAATGCTTGCGTGTCGGTGGTGACTGTTCCCGAAATGAATCGACCTGTGTTCGGTCGTTTTGTCACACGAGTTGCAGTTGCCGAGATAGTGACACCAGTGTGTTGCGCAACAACAGGAAATTCACCAGCCCAAGCAGATTCGCCAGACCAACCGTTGGGCTTAAGTTGCGGTGCAAGCGTGTCGTACACGCGAATTTCGCTCCGTTGACCACCAACCCAGTTGTCGCTTCCGTCTGCGCTACCTGCATATTTCGCGAGACCACGGTTGTAGAACGGATACGTTCCAGCTGCATCTGGAGCCTTGAAAAAGATGTCGCGACTTTCGCCAGGTCCAATTTGCACACTGTCGGTCTTTGTTCGTTGCGCGCTGTCAGGCACGAATCGTGCATCGCGGCCGAGCACATCGATTTCAAGTCCAGGAAATTCGATGGTCTGGTTTTGGAAACCGAGGTTTACCAATCGAATCAAAATCCGTTCGCCAACTTTGGCTTGTACAAGCGAGCTCAGTGGGTTGCTGAACAATCGTGATTCAGGTAGAGCAGGATTTGGCACAGTAGTGAGTACAGACTTTCCATCAGTTCCAACACCGCCATCGGTTTGCACCAACAGTTGACCGTTCGCGTCACGAACTCCATTGGGCTGCAATGTGTCTGGGTAGGAACGACCATTCATTGTCCAGAAATTGGCGTGGAAGTCTGACCAGTCAGTTGCTTGAATATGTGCATCATTAAAGTGTGCGCGTGCATCAACTTCTCCGAGAAGGATTGCGAACTCACGGTCGTAGACCGACTCGCCGAGTGCATCTCCATCGGCTACTCCATAAGCCTTTTGGGTGTACAAACCGAGGTTCACACGATCGGCAGGGTCTGGCTTAACAAACACAATTCCTTGCATTCCCATGGTCACGTGCTCAACGTCTTCGAAGTGGCAGTGGTACATGTAGGTGCCGGAGTCATGTGGCCGAAATACGTAGGTAAAGTCATTGCCGATCGTTACTGCAATTGAGCTCTCCGGTACACCGTCGTAGAACGGAATTGCATTGCGGAATCCGTGCCAGTGGAATGTGTGACCATCTACCAAGTCGGGGCGAAGTTGTAGTCCAAGGTTTGTCAGCGTGAGCCAGAGTTCGTCGCCAACGGTTGAGTAAATGAGCGGTGCACAGAATTGTGAGTGACCCTTACGTGCTGCAACTTGAGTGCGATCAAGACCCGTCACGTTGTTGAAGCTAAAGATGTACAGGTTCTTATTGGCAGCGTCTGCAAGCGGATCCGGAAAGTACGGATCCATTGCGGCGGCGCCATGATTTGGGCCCAATGCATCTGAAGATGGCATCGAAGCCCAACCATCGGTACCGGCAAGTGCATACGTATATATGCGGTTTGCAGGCCATGCCTCGGCAGTAATTTCTCGACCAGTCGCTGGGTCGAGGCCAACGGGTGCTTGGCTACGCGGGGTAGAGCCGTTCAGCATGATGTATGCCTTGGCGATTCCGCCAGTGCCAAGCAGGAACGCTGCGGTTGTGCCGCCGAGTGCCAGGAACTTACGACGATCGAAAACTGGGAGGTTGTCAGGCGTTGTTGTTAATTCGTTCATTTGACTTTGCTCACGATCGTTGAGGTGTTGTCTGCACTAGTGGTGTCGGTAAATCCAGCAATATTTGCGGTGAGTTGGGCGGTCAGAACGATGCTGGTATTCGGAGCTGCACTGTTGCTTACCGACCAGCCCATTCCGGTCGAACTCGAGTACCTGTAAGTGACGCTTCCACCCGGTGCCACAGTGATGACCTTGTTGTTCACGCCACCCATGCCTGACGAACTGCTGCACGCGCTTCCGATTCCAACGGCGGCACATGACCATCCACCGAAACCAGATGTAGAACCCGCGAGAGCGATACTCAACGTTTCCGACATCAGCGAGGTGCTGGTGTTCGTAATCGTCACTACGTATGGAAGCTTTGTACCGCGAGAAACTGAAGTGCTTACGCCAGTAGCAGCAATGCCAAGGTTGCCAACTGATGCAACATTGACCACAACGCTTGCTTCGTTATTCGTTGGGTCAATATCGTGCAGACCAGCAGCAGGAGTAATGGTTGCTGTTCCAGTAATTGCTCCATGCGCAATTGCGTTTGATACAACTCCGCTGAAGGTGAAGTTCATTGAACCGCCAGCAGGCATAACGAGGTACTGCTGCAAATCGCCTGGAGTCATGATTGCTGGGCACGTTGCGCCATCTGCCGCAGAACACGCCCACGAACCGGTTATTCCAGTTGGGAGGGGGAATGCGATAGCGGCGAATCCTGCAGAGGATCCGAGGTTTTGGGCAATCACCGTGAAGTTGATCTGGTCGCCAGTTGAAACGGATGCCGAATTGGTCGTGACACCAACTGCCATATCAACATTTGACGTCCATTCATCGGCGCCAATTGAGGTGATGCGCTGATCGCCGTCGATGTCAATCGTTGGTGTGTTTGCTGCAACGCTCAGACCGTGAGCTCCAGCAACGGCTGGGCTAGTCCCGAGCAGAATGTGGTAATTCGCCAACATGTGGAATGGAACGTTGCGTGCAACGATTACAGGGAACGACACGTTGGTGTTAGTGCGCCACATGAGGCTGTCGATTGCGAAATCTTGTGGATTAACAAAACCAATAACCAAGCTGCCGTCTCCAGTTTCCTGAATGTTCGAGGCACTTGGCGTCATTCCACCAGAGACCGATGCATACGAAAGCACGGGGTTGGTGTCGATGAAACTGTTGAACGGTGCAAGGCTGCAGGCCGAACATCCAACAACACCCATGTCCCAGCGCTGAATTGGCTCGGTGTCCAATGGGTCGCCAATGCCATGAATAGCGCTGGTGTTCGCGTTGAACTGAGTAGGCAATTCGGCCCAACCGGCACGGTTGTCGGCGAAGATGTTGTTGATCAAAACTGGGTTCGAAAATTTCGGTGCATTGATCGGCAACGACTTCTGCAACAACGCCGAGTTTGGTCCAGTCGCTAAGCCGGCAGGGTTGGCCGGCTTGATGGTGCGAGTAACTCCGCCAGAGTTAATAACCATGGCTCCGTTTGTTGCTGAGGTAGCAGTAGTGATGTTTTTTACGATGGTGTTATTTGCCAAAGTGATATCTGGAGTGTCGTCGATAGCAACTCCGGCACCTGTATGGGCGGCAAGGTTGTTGGCAATAATGTTGTTTTGCACAACGTGATGGAAGTTCCCGGCCATGAGGTAACGGATTCCTCCGCCATCATCATTCGACTGATTTGAAATCAAGGTATTTGAGTCAATGGTGACTGCGCCTGAACCACGGCTGAGCGTGCTGGTGTTTGCTGGCAATGCACCAGCAATCATGATTCCGCCACCTTCGTCGTAGCTTTGGTTGTAATAAATATGGTTGTGGGAAATCGAGCCACTATTGGATAGTCCATAATGTGAAATTGCGCCACCGTATTCCGCAGAGAAGTTTCCACAGAAATCGTTGTTGTTGACTTTGTAGTTGTCTGAACCCGCGAACAAGCCAAGTGCCCCAGCAAGCGTGGTACCACCATTAGCAACAAATCTGTTGTACGAAACCGTCAATCGATCATTGTGGTTACTTTGCGCTGAAGTATTTCCTGTGAGATCTGGGGTTCCAATTCGAACGGTTCCAAAGGTTCCGCCATTTGATTGAAGAAGATTGTTGGAAATGGTGAAGTCGCGAACGTACTGGTCGAGCATGATCGCTCCACCTTGTGCTGGGCCAACTGGAGTCGGCAAAATGCCGCCAGCGGTTCCTGGCAATGTGTTCACATTTCCCGGATTTCCCTGTTGATCTCCGCCAGTAAGCATGAGACCATCCACGCCTGTTTTAAACAGAGTCGTTGGGGCAACGGTTCCGCCGTACTGAGTGCTGGTTTCTGCAATCGCAGTGATACCGGCACCTTCTGGAAGATCCTGAGGTCCTGTTCCAGGGCGAGTAAACGAATTGGCAAGAGTTCGCCAGTCACCCGAATACGTGCCGTCGGTGGTTTGTTGATTGCCGCCAACTGGAGTGACTTGAGTTGCCGACCAATATTGCGACGCATCAATCGTTGAACCGAGAACGATATTGGTGTTTGTTCGAGCGCCACCTGGGCCAACACCTTGGATCATCACTTTGCTGTGAACGATGAGGTTTTCGAAGTATGCGCCAAACGGGTTGTGCGATTGGTAGTTAGCAGCGGTGTTTGGATAGACAACTACCAGTTTCGCGCGAGCGTTGTTTCCGGTTCCAGAGGCAGAGCGAGCTGCTTCTAGCGCACGCTGAATGGCGCGACCACCCCGAACACTGTTTCCGAGATACGACGTTCCGTCGAAGCCAGCGGGAGAATCAGTAGCAGTGTCCCAAGCATCCATTTGTGGTGTGTAGGTACGCGACCCAACGTTGTCGGTTGCTAGTTCTGGGTTGATTTCGTAGACATCTGATTTGCGGAAGTACGTCGTGCTGTTATTGCCGCTATTCGGAGACAAGCGGTGGAACGTGATTGCGTTCACGGTTTGCAACGTGCTGCGAGTATTCAGAATCGAAAGCTGGTAACCGCCAGGGAGCAAGCTGTTTGGAACTTGGAAATGAATTTCGTTGTCATTCCACAGAGTGGTGGTAATCGCAGTGGCACCCAATGCGAGACGTCCGACGGCACCAAAGCCGACGCCCTTGATCACGTATGTGTGTGCGCTGTCGGTAGCTGGGTCGTAATAAGGCTTGTCGATTGCGTACAACGTTGGGTTGGTGTCACCGAGCGAACACAGGCTGAGCGCACCAAATTGCAGCGCACCTTCAATGGTGATTCCAATATGCGTTGGGGCCTGGTCAACAGGGTGAACAACACCTGGCCACGCTTGGAACTCGGTAGCAATCGTTCGGAACTGTGGGTTGTAGTCCAAGTTGCGATGCGACAGTGTTCCCGGATCATTTCCTACCAATCGGTACACGTTCGGGCACGGGCCTGCAGGAAGAGGGCAGTTGTACGTGTCTGAAGAAGGAAGTAGCACTTCGTAGAAACCGTTGACATCGCTGTGAGCGGTGTATTTCCAATGACCGAGCTCGTCGTAAATACCAATCGGACCATTCGAAACTGGTGCGACTTCTCCGAGCATGGTGCTACGTCGATCTACCTGCACGTTGAGGTCATCGTTCAAAAGTCCGAAGAACCGCGTTGGAATTGGTACGTCACTGAACATCGAAAATCCTGCAGGAATTGATCGGCCACCAGAAACCGTGACCAACTTTGCGTCACAAATAGGTCGCGAACGACCTGCAAACGGAGAACCACCGTTGTCGGTGAAGTCTTGGTTAGCTGCCGCTTGGTCTGATTGAGTTGCAGGAACCGTGTACAAGGAACCTGCACATTTGGCGACAACACCTGAACCTAAAGAGTTGGGGTCTGAACGCATCCGAGAATTTGGATCAACCTTTAGTTGGTATCCGCCGTTGTCTCCTGTGCCCGTTCCCGCATAACCCTGATTCGGAACATAGGAGTCACCAGTAAATACGTTGACTGACATTTCGCTGCTGAAGCGGTACAAACGATTTGCAGTACTTCCGGAGAAGTAACCACCAACAGTTGGGTCATTTACTTGCTTGGTGTTCAAGGTGTCTACAGGGTTCACGGCCTCAACGATGTAGTCACCAGAAATGAGGGGAGCAGACATTGCTGGATTGTTCTGAGCTTGTGCGTATAGCGTTTCTAAGTTGGTGTTGTTCGCAATTGCTGCGCTCAGCACCGTTGGCTTAATCAAACTTGTCAGTGCATAGTTGCCGTCAACAGTTCCGTCTCCACCAATTTGGAAACCACTCATTGGGGCTTCAATGCATTCTGGTTGTGTCGGGTCTGTGTGGGTCCAATCGACATTTGCTTTTGCCTTGTGAGCTGGCAATGCCATTTCACCTTGCAACTCATTTCCATTGACGTCTAGAGCGGTGCAGCCAGTTGGGCGATTCCATTTTTCAGTGACGTAATAGTCGTGCGGTTTGCAGGTTTGAGTAGTCGTGACTGCATTTGTTCCGCGATCGGAATCTGCACGTTTGCACTCAGCTCCATTCGCATCAACTCCGTATTGTGCGATGGCGCCAGTTGCGGTGGTGTCCAGTTTTCCATTTGTGCGTTTCGTTTTCCACAGCTGCATCGAGATGCCGGCAATACCTGGTTGGTAGTCCTCTTGAACGGAATATGCAGGATCAACTTCGTTGCGAGTGACGTCGTAAGTAACGGTTCCAACGATTCCGCCGTTCTCGTATTTGGCAACTGGAGTCGTCGGATCGCCGGACCAATAATCAGTTCCGGTGCCGTAAGCCTGAACGCCAAAGTCCATCTTTGCTGACAAACCAATGACTGGCAGGAAGTTGTAGTCCACTTGGGAGCTATGGATGGTGTGTTGAACTGGATCGTTGTCGGTTACATACGACGCTCCGGTGTTTTTGAAACGTGGGTTGTATGCCTCAACGATGAGGAACTGGTTCAGTGGGTATGCCTGACTGAGGTCGTACAAGCCATTTTCGTTTGTAGTTGCTGTGGTTGAACCTTGATCCTCTAAGGAGTTTCCGCGAGTACGTACACCAACGATGAAGTTGGGAATTCCTGGCTCACCAGATTGTTGAACGCCGTCGCCGTTTAAGTCGTTGAACACCACACCTGTCAGGTCGGCGAACCAACCAAGCAGCAGCACATGAGCCACATCGAGTGGTGCGGGATCGATGGCGGGGCCACTTGTGCCTTGAGGCATGGTTGTTGCCGAACGTCCCGGATTGAGTGCAGGTGTGCTCGCCGAAATTGTAATTTTCCACGGCGCGACGGAAGTTTGAGTCAAGACATTGAAGGTTCCGTTCCAGCCGTTGTCGCCGCCGGTCAGAGTGATCGTTCCACCAACAATTGTTGGCTTCGCTGCAAACGTCAGTGTGTAAACGCGTGAACTATTCCCACCGGTGCGCTGTGCGCTCGTGATTGCAGGAAGGATCGGCTGGGTCTGGTCGCCGTCTACGTGGTACTGCAATACGGCGAGAATATAATTTTGTGATTCATCCCAAAACGCCACGCTGTAATCTCCGGTTTGCAATCCTGTTACACGGAAAGATCCATCTGTGCGCGCCCGGCCAGTCCAGACGGTTTGATCAGTAGGAGCGCTGCAATCAGCCAAACAAGAAATTGAAACAACGCCATCCGGGATAGGCCCGTCTTCTTTCGCATTCGCAAGATTTAAACCGGCAAGTGGAGTTGCTCCGCCGGAACCGATGTACGAACGACCCACCATGATCACGCCAGACATCACGCCGTGACCAGGAGCGCCACCATCAAATCCACTGCTTGCGTCGTAGTAGGCCTGTTCCTTAATGCTGTATGAATTTGGATTGGCAGGTAGTGAACGGGTTGCTTCCGCGTCATTCCATACGTTGTCGTTGTGCGTCAAGCGCACAAAGCCATGTGAAATCATTGGTACTCGTTCGCCACCAACGATCAACTCAGTGTCATAACCCGTTCCGCCTTCTTGGTTCCACGAGTCCCAGTCGTGACCACCCTCAAGGGTTGTGGTCTGAATCCATTTCACACCGTCGTGGCTGCGTGGATCTGGTGCGGTGATTGAAACTGCATATCGGTTCGGTCCAAGGTTCGGAATAACAATGTCGCCATAGTGATCCGACAAACATGTTGATTCAGTTCCAGCTAGTGATCCACCCGTAGCGCCACCATCGCTGAAGACGATTGGGTTCGGGGTGCCATCGTTGTTTAGGAGAACATTCCCGTTGTTGTCTGTCTCGTATTGAGTGCACAGTGGATACCCGTAAACGTCAGTGGTTACTTTGGCCAAAACGTCACTGATCGAAACGGAGAACCCAGACATGTCGGTCAGGGGGTCACCCACAAGGGTCGGGTCATCAAAATTGGGACAGTTCTTCTCTTGGATGGCGGTTGGTGTGTCGCCGTCGGCTACTAAACACGTCACCAAAGTTTCGGTTTGTCCATCCCACTGTCCGTTAGTTGAAGCGTTGTCGTTGTACACGTGAACGCGAAGTGTTGTGGTCTTTTTCGGCAGTGGATTCATCTTGACGATGAGTGGCTTGTCTGCCTCCTCGTTCACCGAGGTGACAATGTGGTTAGCAACAGAGAAGTGAACTCCGTCAATCTTGAATCCAACAGAAGTCACGGAAACGAGGTAGTTACCATCTGCCAAATTTGCAAGAACTGAAATGTCACCTTCATTGCCTGAAGCAACGATGTCTGAGTGACCCTGCACCGCATGGATGGAAGGCCAAGGGCAATCCGCAAGCGAGGATGATTCATTCGCAGGTAACGGTGCATTAGCTCCTCCAGCGTGAAGGTACATCGAGTGCGCCGCATCCGCATCGGCAGTTGTTTGATCAACCGCTGCACTGGCTGGCAAGCAGTCAATAACGCTGCTGTCCGTAAGAGCAGGATTACCCGTGTTGTCGGCACTGATCAACCAGTTGAATTTCGAAACTCGGTCTCCAGCTTTAACACCAGAGTTATATGGCGCAGCAGTTGCACCATCGTTTGAACTTTCAACGCACAAGGTTTGCGGAGCTGTTGTTGCAAATGTAGAACACCCAGACGAAGCTGCGTGAACCGCACTTACGTTGCTGAACGAAATTACAGGTGCCACTAGTGCGACCACCATGAATAAACACAGTGCACGAGTGATGCGAACACGCAACGACTTTGCGTTTGAAAATATATGTTCAAAACTTTTCATGTGTTTTTTGCTCAGGTTCTTTTCGAAATTGACTTGGATAAAAATTGGATTGCATTTGGATTTAGCAGGCAGTGAGTTTGACGACTTTTGGTTCAGAATTGGATTTTGATAATCCTCAACTTGTGGCAACTATCCCTCAAACAAAATAGAAACATCAGACAAAACATCTGTAGGTCAATGAATTGGCACTTGTAGCCTTCGAAACATGACTACACCACATCTCACGAATCGATTTGCAATTGATGAGTCTTCTCGATCGGTTTATCGCACTGTGCTAAGCGCGTTGGCTTTGAGTTTGTTGTTTTGTGCAACGTTGATCGCACGTGGATGGCAACCAATGGGGAATAGTGCCACTCAAGTACGTTCGGCAATCGCGCCGAACATGCCTGTGAGCAGTCAAATTGAAGATCAGTTTGGAGTTCGCTTCTTAGGAGTGGATATCACTGCAGGAGGCGGCATGCTGCAACTGCGCTACCAAGTGCTTGATAGCGCGAAGACCGAGGCATTGCATGACGCACAAACAGCACCGTTTGTGGTTGATAGTGCAGGTCACAAATTTGCTGACCCTGGAATCGTGGGGCACAGTCACATAGGCAAAACCAAAGAAGCAGGTACTACCGATTACATTCTCTTGGCAAATGCTCAAGGTGGCGTGAAGTCAGGGATGTTTGTGACTATCCAAGTTGGAACATTCACACTCACACAGGTTCCAGTTCGATGAAGAAATTTATTATTGCCGCATTTGCACTTTTGCTTGCCGGTTGTGGAAGTTGTAGCACTACCTGCAAAGAAGGAATTACGTTTTATGTTGCCGAAGTTGCAGGCTCACTAGCTAGGGGCACTTCGCAAGAACTGAAAGTCTGTTTTGACGGTTCGTGCAAGACAATCGTTGTTTCGCGCAACAACGTAGGCGGTTCAATATTTGTGCCTTTTGGCGGAGTCGCTGGTAGCGGAAATCACCACGTGACAGTCGATGGAACAACTGCAATTCATGGCGATTACAAAGGCAAGATCGAGAGTTACAAGCAGGTTCTCGATAACGGCTGTGGCACGTGCCGATTGGCGACCATCAAGATCGCTGCCGACGGATCGCTTACCCCGGCAGTTTCAGCACAGGGATGATTCGATGGTGGCGCTCCTGCGTCGCACTATTCATCGTTTTTTTAGCGCTGCCTGCCTCAGCTGCACTCGCACATGCGGCCTTTTTGGGTGCAAGCATTTCTGATGGTTCTGTTATTTCGCAGGCTCCAGAAACTGTTGAGTTGGCCTTTGATGAAAAGGTTCTAGAGAGTGCGAGTTCCGTAAGTTTGGTCTATGTCGGAGAGGGTCGGAATGAATCTCTTCGCGTCTCAACTCAGAATTCTGGAACTGTTCTCATTGCTCGACTTCCCGTTCTTGCGAAAGGACAGTACCTACTGAGATTCATTGCGGTTGACCCCGCAGACTTGCATAAAACCGTTGGATCAGTTTCCTTTGGTGTTGGCATTACCGCTCCGGTTTCTCATGCCTCTGAACAAATCACCAGCTCATGGTGGACCGCACTGGTCAGAGCAGTTTCGGATGTGCTGGTGTTCGCGATTATCGGTATGACAGTTATTTCATTTCAAGTAGTAAAGAAACGTAAATCATTCGTTGATCAGATAGTTAATTGGATCATTCCAGCAGCATCTCTACTGTCGGTTGTTTGGGTTGCTCTGGTCGTTCTCGATGTTGCAAGCGTTGGGCTGGCAAACATCAATTTTGTCGCAGTGATGTTTACAAGCGATCCCGGGCGCAGAGCGGTCATTGGCATCCCGCTCGCGTATTGCTTTATCACGCTGGCGAAACAGCTTCGACGTTCGGTTGTAGATGAAGCTTCTATTTATCTTGCACGCATACTGGTCGGATTAGGAGTCTTACTCGCAGTTATTACCTCGATGGGCGGACACACTTCAGTGGGTGGAAATGTATTTGTCGGTCTGTTCATCCACAGCATTCATATGTATTCACTGGGTGCTTGGGTTGGCGTGCTCGGTGTGGCGTGGGTAATCGTCCAGAAGAATCACGAGGAGCGCTGGCTTTGGTTCGAAGCATCACGTGGGTTTCTTTGGTCTGCACCAACGGGAGTGATCACAGGAATCCTTCTCAGCGGTCGGGTTGCGGTCACGGTGACTTCACTGTTGTCAACAAACTACGGAGTTCGCATCTTGGGGAAAGTCATCATCACGCTGTTGATGCTGTGCGGTGGTTACATGGCAGGAAGAAACATCCGAAAGAGTCGTAGGCCTGGATTCATTCTCGGAGAATTGGCTGCAGGTCTTGTAGCTATAGGTATCGCAGCAACGTTGGCTACGAGTGCTCCAGCTATAGGCCAACAATTCGAGCCACTTGCTGCTGCTCAACCACAGGTCCTGGTGGGGAATTCACTTGATCTCACCGTCAATGCAAGTTTGGTTCCAGCGCAAACGGGACCAAATATTTTGCAAGTTCGCATCTTAAACACTCGAAAACCATCCCCGGGAGTGGTGCAAAACATTCTGGTCACTCTGTACTCGGGAGACGGAACCGCATTTGCACAGCGCACTTCAAAAGCTGATGGTGGTGTTATTGAATGGAATGACATCAAGATCTCGACTCCAGGTGATGTGAGAATTCGAGTAGATGTTGAAAGACCCGATTCACCGGTTCCTCCGTTTGCATCAAATTTCAATGTGTTGTCGCCACCCGTTGCAAGACACGAGACAGTGGTGTCAGATCGAAAATTGAAACCGATCAGCCAGTTTATTGCGCTGCTGATATTTGTTTGTGTGATGTGCATCGCGGGATGGGGTGCTGTTCGAAGCAAGATTCACAGAGCAAAATCCGCTTCCGACAATCGCTGAGTTCGCAGTTATGAAAATGGCTAGTTGGCGACTGGCAGTAGTCGCATTCTCCAATTACTGCTGCTGACGGGCTGAATTCCAGATTTAGACGTGCATCGAACACGTATAACGAACCTTCCCACAGACCTCTGTCGCGGTATTCCTCGCCGTAGCGAACGATGCCACCTTCAATTTGGTAGATCTCTTTAAATCCACGGTTTTTCATGATGAGTGACAACACTTCACAGCGGATTCCGCCGGTGCAGTAAGTGATGATGGGTTTGTCCTTTATGTGGTCGTATCTACCACTCTCTAACTCAGCTATGAAATCACGAGTTGATTCGGTTTGTGGAACGATTGCGTCGCGGAATTTTCCAATCTTTGCTTCGAATGCATTGCGACCATCGAAGAAGACAACATCCTTGCGGGAGGCAACAAGCTCGTTCACCTCTTTGGGTTGTAGATGAATGCCACCACCGACGACACCATTCTCATCGACAACGATTTCGTCGGGAACCCCAAATGTCACAATCTCGTTTCGCACCTTGACGAGCAAGTCGGGGAAGTCGTCTTTACCACCATTGGACCATTTGAATTCCATGGCCTTAAAGGCTGGGTAACTGCGCGTTACTCGGATGTATTTCTTTACCTTGTCAATAGGTCCGCCAACTGTGCCATTGATGCCGTGCTTGGAAATGAGAATACGCCCGTGCAAACCAAGTCCTTCACACAATGCACGCTGCCAAAGTCGTATGGCATCAGGGTCGCCAATTGGCGTGAACTTGTAATACAGGAGAATTTTAGAGGTACTTATGTGATTAGTTTATACGCTGTTTATATGGCGATTTGTTATGAATGACTTCATGATCCGCCCCATGCGCGAATCGGACATGCAATTAGTTTGGGCAATCAATCAGGAGAACATTCCCGCTGTAGGTGAGGAAACGATTGAAGTGCTCTCTGGACTTTTATCAATGTCGAATATTTCCCTCGTCGCAGAAGCTGACGGATCGGTTGTTGCTTTTTGTATGGTCCTTGGGCCTGGAACAGAATATCGAAGTCCGAATTATCTGTATTTTTGCGAACGTTTTGATGATTTCATCTATTTAGATCGTGTTGCGGTCACGAGCAAATTCCAGGGGCAGGGAATAGGTGCTGAGTTATATCAAGAAGTTGAAAAGCTGGCGAACGCCGAAATTTTTGCACTCGAAGTCAACACCAAACCAAGAAACGAAGGATCGTTGCGGTTCCATACCCGCGAAGGATTCACACAAATAGATGAAGTTGAAACTCGCCCAGGGAAAATGGTGGGTTTTATGATCAAGCGATTGAAAGAGCAGGAATGACGCATGCAAAATGTTGCTGTTATCACTGGTGCCGCACAAGGAATTGGTCGCCGAACCGCTCAGGTACTGAATGAACAGGGCTGGAGTTTGTTGTTGCTCGACCTTCAACCCGTAGATACATCCGAATACACCTCGGCATTGGCGCTATCAGGGGACATTTCCGAAGAGGATTTCGTTGAAGATGCGGCAAAGAAATGTATGGATAAGTTCGGTCGCGTTGATGCGCTAGTGAACAATGCCGGCATTTCCTGTATTAGTTCCGCGCTCGATACCACTGCCGATCTATATCGCAAAGTTATCGATGTGAATTTGGTTGCGCCATTTTTGTTAGCAAAGGCATTCGGAAGATTGATGATCGCCAATGGTTCTGGTTCGGTAGTCAACGTCGCATCAGTTGCCGGCATGCAAGGAGTAGCCGATCGCTCTGCATACAACGCGAGCAAGCATGGTTTGATTGGTCTCACACGCACTCTTGCAGTCGAATGGGGAGCGAAAGGTGTTCGAGTGAACGCTGTGTGTCCAGGTTGGGTAAAGACCGAAATGGACCACAAGGATCAAGCGGGTGGAAGCTACAGCGACGCCGACATTATGGACCACGTTCCAATGGGTCGGTTTGCCAAGCCAGACGACATTGCTCAGGCAATCGCATTCCTTTGTGATTCCTCGAAGTCTGGGTTTATTAATGGTGTTTCGCTACCGGTAGATGGTGGTTGGACCGCAGACGGCTCGTGGCAGTCACTTCGTCTGAAGCACCGTTAGCACTAGGTTGTAAGTGTCAAAGGAGCCATCATGGCAAACAAAGAACAGAATAAGAACAGCAACCAGAAAAAAGAAGCGAAGATGACGCTGAAAGAAAAGCGCGCGAAGAAGGCTGAAAAGAAGAAGTCTTAAAGCTTTTTAAAAATTACGACGCGAGCTTTGTCGCCGAAGTGCTTACTGCCTTCGGCGTAGATGTCGACTTCCACGTACTGCGGCTTAGTAATAGTTTTTGCATTGACCGCTTCAGTAATTGCTGACGCAAAATCGTTATCTTCCCAGTGTTGTTGATTGACCCCTGCGACGATTGTTGCGCCGGAACGGCAGACAGTGATCGCATCAATGAGTTCGTATGCGCCAAGGTGCCCGATGGTGAATGCACCCGCGCTTACAAAAAAGTCAAAGTAGTTAGCCGCAAAGTAAATGGTGTCAGTGAGGTCTGCTTCGTGGAGGTCTTCGTACACATTGGTGCCGTCTTCGCGTAATTTGGAACCCGCTACCGCGAGCATCTCAGGCGAGATGTCTACGCCTTCGATCACGCAATTCGGTCGTATCTTTGCGACCTCTTCTCCCACAGCTCCAGTTCCACAACCAATATCGATAACAGAGAACGTTCGATCAGCTGGCATGTGCTTGGCGAGAACTTCGGCAATTTTGGCAGGGTAGACGTACTGATGTTCTTCAATGAAGGTCTTGTCGTACGTTGGCGCCCATTGTGCATACAGCTCGCGGCTGTCATCGGGGGTCATGAGGTTGTAAGCGTCAGAAAGGGTGATCTGTTTCTTTGATTTTTCGGCCACGCGATTATTGTAACTCCAGGCGTTTCACGCGAGCCGGGGGGTCGTAATGAAAGTTCCATTAACTGTCGTAGATCACCTGCGTCGTGCAGAACAGGTGTACGGCCATCGCATTGCGTTCATCGACGAGCCCGATCAGCCTGCACAATCCTGGGGTACGCAGACCTACGCAGAAATGGCAAGACGGGCACGCGCACAAGCTGCAGCCTTAGACAAATTGGGCGTTGCCCAAGGTGCCCGGGTTGCAGTAGTCAGTCAGAATTCGGCTCGGCTACTCACCAGTTTCTTTGGAGTGAGTGCTTACGGGCGCATTCTTGCTCCAATAAATTTTCGGCTTTCAGCGGAAGAAGTTGGCTACATCGTTGAGCATTGTGGCGCTGAAGTGCTGATTGTCGACCCTGAGCTTGAAGATTCGCTCAAAAATGTTTCTGCCAAACATCGTTTCGTCATCGGAGCGGAAAGTGATGAATTGTTGTACGACTATTCCGCAGAGCCACGGTCGTGGACGCCAGACGAAGATGCAACTGCGACGATCAACTACACCAGTGGTACTACTGCAAGGCCTAAAGGTGTCCAATTGACCCACCGCAATATTTGGTTGAACGCAGCAACGTTTGGTTGGCACATGGGAGTCAATGATCGCGACGTCTACCTGCATACTCTTCCCCAATTTCATTGCAATGGTTGGGGCATGGTGTACGCGGTTACCGCGATGGGTGGAACTCATGTTGTGCTTCGCAAAGTTGATGGAGCGGAAATACTTCGTCGTGTGGATCAACACGGAGTCACCTTGTTGTGCGGTGCTCCTGCTGTAGCAAATGCGATCATTGATGCTGCACATCAATTCGATTCTGGAGTTCCCGGCCGAGGAACCGTTCGTATGGTGGTTGCAGGTGCTCCGCCACCGTCTAAGACCATTGAGCGTGTGGAGGTTGAGCTCGGTTGGCAGTTCAATCAGATCTACGGCCTAACCGAAACATCGCCGGTGCTCACCATTAATCGCCCATGTGCAGAAACAGATGCATTAACTGTCGCGCAACGGTCTGTGGTGTTAAGTGCTGCAGGCGCGCCAACCTTGGGAACGGAAATTACAACTGACAGTTCTGGCGAAGTACTTGCCCGAAGCAATGTGGTGATGGACGGGTATTGGAATCAGCCAGAAGAGACTGGTAAAGCAATCGTGGATGGCTTCTTTCATACCGGAGACGGAGGAAGTGTCGGAGGCAGTCATGTTTTGACGATCAGCGATCGCAAAAAAGATGTCATCATCTCCGGTGGAGAGAATGTCAGTTCGATTGAGGTGGAAGATGCATTGTTTTCACATCCCGATGTCACCGAAGTTGCTGTCATTGGCATTCCAGATGAGAAATGGGGCGAATTAGTGATGGGTCTCGTAGTGAAGACTCCAGATTCAACGCTTTCGGAAGAAGAATTGATTGCTTACTGCCGAACCAAAATCGCTGCATATAAATGCCCCAAGAAGGTGGAGTTCAGGCTTGAGCTTTCACGAACAGCCACAGGAAAATTACAGAAGTTCAAACTCCGTGCTCCATATTGGGACGGCTACACAAAGCAGGTGAATTGATGTTGAGTGACAAAGTAATTGACAATGCGGTTGAGCAATTCCATGAAGAGGGATATGCAATTGTTCGTGAGTTTCTACCGGAGAATGAATTGGTGGAGTTGCAAAGAAAGACTGGTGAGCTACGCGAAATTGCGCTGGAGCATCCAGTGACCTATCGCCATGGAAATTTGACGTACGAAATTCTTCCCGAAGAGCATTTCGGCAAGCGTTATGTCATTCAGGCATATTGGTTTGCATGGGCAGATGCGTATTTTGACCGCTTTCGAAGTAACCCGCGCTATCTGCAATTGCTTGAACCATTGATTGGACGAAACATCAAACAAGTAACGCAACAAATTCATTGGAAACCGCCTGGAGCTCGGCTTACGGGATATCGATTCCATCAAGATCTGCGTTTCCGTGAAAGCAGAGAGGCGTACCAAGACGTAGTCCGTGACACCGTGACGATGGGATTAGCAATTGATCGAGCAACTGCTGAAAATGGATGCCTAAAAATTGTTCCACGTAGTCACACGATGGGTTATCTCGGTTTATCCGACAACGGAGATGGTCAGATCATGAAAGGTCTCACTCAGAACGATGAACTTATTCAGGTGGGCATTCAACCATCACAGGTGATCGATGTTGTGCTCGAGCCGGGTGACCTCGCGGTGTGGGGGCTCATGACCGTTCATGGTTCATTGCCGAACGAATCCGTTAAGGAAAGAGCTTTCGCCATTTCGAGCTACGTACGTGGCGAAACGTCGCAGCGCGGAGAATGGGCATTCAAAGATGGAAAGCCACAAATGCTCGGGGAAACACCACAGTTGTGCAAGAACGAAAAGCTCTTTCATAACCTGGAGCCCCATTACGACGCGACCAAATGGTTTCTCTGAACTAACCTGCGCTCATGATTCCTCACACGCTGCTTAATTCGGTATTGGTCATTATCGCCAGCATGGTGGTGATGTGGGTCATCAGCCTGATCAAGAAGAATGCCTCAATTGTTGACATCTTTTGGGGACTTGGCTTCGTCATTGTCGGATGGGCGAGTGCCATTAAGGCGGATCACGTATCTGCCTTGGGCAAAGTTGTTCTCGCGCTTGTCACACTGTGGGGGTTGCGTCTCTCAACGTATTTGTATTTACGCAACCACGGCAAGCCTGAAGATTTCCGATACGTATCAATGCGCAAGCATTACGGAGCGCGTTTTCCGATTATTAGTTTGTTCACAGTGTTCTTGTTGCAAGGCGCAATCATGATGATCGTGTCGCTTCCTGTGCAGATTGCATTGTCAGATGCAAACGCATCGGTTTCGGTTTTGAGCTACATCGGTATTGGGTTGTTCGTAGTTGGAATTTTCTTTGAAGCTGTAGGCGACTGGCAACTTGCGCAATTCAAACGGGATGCTCAGAACGCCGGTCAAGTGATGCAGACAGGCTTATGGAAGTTCACGCGTCACCCAAACTATTTTGGCGATACCTGCGTGTGGTGGGGCATCGGCATCGTCGCGCTTGGTGCAAGTTTCGGCTGGTGTGGGCTATTTGGAAGTTTGCTCATGAACTTCTTCCTCGTGCGAGTTTCAGGGGTTCCGATGCTCGAGCGTTCGATGACCAAGCGTCGCCCAGGGTATGACGAGTACAAGCGTCGAACCAGCAGTTTCTTTCCGCGTCCTCCGAAAAAGTAGCGACTAACGCGGGCTTCGGCCGCGAAGTTTTGCCCACTCACCGAATTGGGTGAGTGAAGCAACTGTTGCACCCATTGACTCTGGCGCGACCGGATGACTAATGAGGTAACCCTGCGCCTTTGCACAACGCAATTCTGCGAGAGTCTGCAACTGCCGAACATTTTCAACGCCTTCGGCAACCATGTCGAGTCCGAGCGAATCACCCATGGCAATAATGGTTCGTACGAGTGAGCGTGCGCCCAAGTCGTCTGCAACACCGTTGACGAAAGAGCGATCAATTTTCAATCGTTGAATCGGAAATTTTTGCAGTAGAGAAAGCGACGAGTAGCCAGTGCCGAAGTCATCAATAGCTACGCGAACACCTAGAGCGCAAAGTTTGGTGAGAGCGTCGAGTGCTTGTTCAGGTTGCGCAATCATGACGCCTTCAGTTACTTCGAGCCATAACTGATCTGGCGCGATGTGCGATCGAAGCAATGCCTCGTGGACTACGGGAACGAAATTAGGGTCGTGCAATTGACGAGGGCTCACGTTTACTGACATCGTTGCTTCTCGGCTGCAGATTCCTTCGTTGATCCAGCCACGCAAATGGGTGAGTGCTTCGAGCAGAGCCCAGGCCCCGATGGGAACGATGGTTCCTGTCTCTTCTGCGATGGGAATGAACTCAGCAGGTGAAATAATGCTTCCGTCATCGCGTGTCCAGCGCATGAGCGCTTCAAAGCCGACAACATCGCCAAGCTCGATATCGACAATTGGCTGGTGAACAAGACGCAATTCTCTGCGTTCGAGCGCGCGGTAGAGAGCCGTTTCTATAGCCAATCGCTGAGTGACACGTTCAAGCATTGACTCGTCAAAAATTGCGACGCAGTTGCGGCCGGCGTCTTTGGCTCGGTACATCGCAGTATCGGCATGACGGAGTAGATCGTCTGCTGTCGCAGAAATATTTCTTTGGTACGTTGCCACGCCAATACTCGTAGATACAAAAACATCGCCTTGACGCAACGAGAGTGGTTCGTTAAAACTGGCGAGAATATTGTCGGCAACAATCATTGCATCACTAGATCCGCGCGTACCGGGGTCCAAAATGACAAATTCATCTCCAGAGATACGTCCAACAATGCATCGCTCGGGTAACGCATTGTGTAGTCGTTGAGCAACAGCGATGAGCACGTTGTCGCCTGCCTGATGGCCAAGAGAATCGTTAATGTTTTTGAAGCGGTCAACGTCGATGAACAGAACTGAAGGATGACGTTTGTCGTCCTCCGCAAATTCGAGTGCGTCATTAACGTGGGACAGCATCAGGCTGCGGTTGGGTAGCCCGGTTAATGCATCGGTCTGAGCCGAATGAATCAGTGAGCGCTGCGTTGTAGCGTTTGCACGTACAGCGTGAATAACGCGCGCGGTAACAGCAACGGAGAGCACGAATACCGATATCGCACGGACTACACGGTCGGTTTGGTCAACGGCTTCAGTGAGCGCAAGAACAACCACGGGAATTGTGAGAGCTGCAGTGGTGACAATAAGTCGACCGAGTAGTGGACGTTGCGCGCGCACAGCTCCATGTTCGGTGATGGTTGAAATGCTGTGATGCACAAAAGCTGCCGAACAAAGGAACAGACAAAGAACGTATGAAGCATTGATGTATTGATTTGCAATGACGACTCTTCCTGAGTCATTAGCAGCGAAGAGAAAGTCACCTAACAGCGTGAATGTGATGGCACCTGCGATTAGCCATACCGCAGGTGTACGTGCCGCATCTCCAAACAACAGCGTTGCTAGGGAGAAAAGAACCACTGCGCTAATTGCGAGTGTCGCGCCTTGGATCGCAGTCACTGCAACGGACGATGTGCTCGCGTCAAATGTCGGCTGAAGGAACACCACCCAAATGAGGAACCATGCACCCAATGCGACGATGAGGCCGTCTCCGAGCACGCTTAGCGGGTCGTTACCAATTCGGCGACGAATGATGAGGAGCAGTCCTCCAGCCAACGTGATTTGCACAATCAAAAAAAGTGATTCGGGTATGGCCTGCAGGTTTGCGTCGGAGAACCGGTTGTCCAATATCTGAGCAGCCGTCGAAGCAATTGCGATAATGAACAGCGCTGGCCACAAGACGCGATCAGGTTTATTGAACTTCGCTGAGACTGCAAGAAAAACCATCACCTGAATGGTTGCGGTCAGATACGCGATCTCGCTGAAGTGCTGTGAGTTACTTGTCGCCACCGCGATAGACAAGGCAATGCCGACGCCGGTTAAGCCCCAAGAAAGGCGTGAAATAGGCGCAGAATTCACTTGGCAAACGGTACAGCATCCCTTTTCGTGCACGGAGGATGGGATACCTTTGAACCAGGGCGGAGAACCCTAAGCCGCGTAAGCGGTCTGTTTGGAGTTCCCGAGAAATGTTCGTTACCCGCCACTCTCCAGTCACCGATGCGGTGCTCAAGGATCAGTTGTGGACGCTGTATGCACGCGCTTATGCGCGCACGGCAGAAAATGAAGTTACTCACGAAATGCTTGATCGGATTGAATTCAATGATCAGCTCACCGATGCAACGAATCGCGCTTGGGTGGTATGGGAAGACAACATGCCAGTTGCAATGACCATGATTGCAACCGACGTACGTCGCACTCGCTGGTTAAGTGAGCACTATTTCAAAAAGAATTATCCGCAGCAGTTTGCGACAAATCGAGTGCATTACGTGGTTTGGGCTGTAGTCGATCCCTCGTATGTGACTAAGGGCGTCAGCATGTTTATGGCGAGGCAGGCTATGGCTGTGGAAGCGCGCGAAGGCTCGCTGTTGGTGTTCGATATGCCGGAGTCAAATCAGCCAAATGAAGTTGGTGGAGCTGCTGAACTGATGTATCGCATGGCGCGCCAAGTGGGAGGAGCTCGATTGGTGCCTCTCACGGTCCAGAGGTATTACGCACTTGATTTTGCACCATCGTCGGTTGACGATCAGGTGACAGGCGAACAAGCGCCGAGTTCGCTTACAGATTCAGTTCATTAGCCAGTAAACCCCGCTAGATTTGGGGTCAATATGGCAGTCACGTTTGTTGTGCCCGGAGCACATCTGATGAGCGGACTTCTCGGCGAGCGCGATGAGCACCTGCGGTTTATTGAAGGTGAATTTGGGGACGTCGCAATCCGGGTTCGCGGTAATGAGGTGTCAATTTCTGGCCCGCAATCCGATGTTGTTTCTCGGCTGTTCGAAGAACTGACCGCATTACTGCAGCGAGGTGAATCTTTAAATCGCTCCGTATTGTCTCGTTCCATAGTCATGGTTCAAGCAAATGAAAAGCCAAGCCAGATTCTGACTGAAGATATTTTGCGCACAAGCAGCGGAAAAAATGTACGTGCCAAAACTTCTGGCCAGCGTAAATATGTCGAAGCGATACGAGAGAATGTCATCACGTTTGGGATCGGCCCAGCAGGAACCGGAAAGAGTTGGTTGGCTGTTGCCATGGCAGTGCTAGCGCTGAATACGAAACAAGTGCAGCGGATTATTTTGACAAGACCAGCGGTTGAAGCGGGAGAGCGTCTTGGGTTTTTGCCAGGAGATCTCACGGCAAAAATCGATCCGTATCTTCGCCCGCTTTACGACGCACTGCATGACATGGTTGGTGCTGAAACAGCCAAGATTTATTTAGAAAAACAAGTTGTTGAAGTTGCACCACTTGCGTTCATGCGCGGTCGCACCTTGAATAACAGTTTCGTCATTTTGGATGAAGCGCAAAACACCACACCAGAGCAAATGAAGATGTTTCTCACGCGCATAGGGTTTGGTTCGAAAGTGGTAGTCACAGGTGACACAACTCAGGTGGACGTGCCAGACGGTCGAAGCGGATTGCTCGGTGTTGAACGCGTGCTCACGGGAATCAAAGATTTAACGTTTGTACACCTGGATGCAACGGATGTGGTCCGCCACCGCATCGTTGCCGACATTGTTGCGGCATACGAAAGACAAACGCCAAACTATGGCTGAATCGCGACCGGGACAGTCCAAGCCGCGTCGTGTAGGTGGTGATGGTGATCCAGAAGTCTTCATGGCGGACGAACAGCAAGATCTTGAAATAGATCTGGCTCGATGGCAGAACTTGGCGCTCGAGGTACTGCGAGCTGAAGGTATCAAGGGTTCAACAGAAATGACTGTGATGTTCATTGACGCATCCACCATGACTGAGTTGAACGCTCAGTACATGGGAAAGTCGTATGCAACTGATGTGCTGTCATTTCCGCTGGATGCAGTTGAAGCTACGCGGACGCCAGGGCCGGGTGCAATGTCAAAGACACCAGAGCCTTCGCCATTAGATATCTCAGATCTACCGCTGTTGCTCGGTGATGTGGTGATTTGTCCGAGTGTTGCTGTTGCACAAGCGCCTCGTCACGCTGGAACGATCGACGATGAGATTGCTCTGCTTCTTGTGCATGGAATTCTGCATGTACTTGGAAATGATCACGACAATCCTGAAGCAGAAGCAGCTATGCACGCATTAGAAAGAAAACACCTGGAAGCCTTTCATTGGAGAGATAGTGCTCCAACAAACTTTCGACATATTCAGGAGACAGACGAACAATGATGTTTGCCGCCACACCAACATCGATTGATTACTGGATGCTTTCCGGAATTGGCATCATTCTTGTGCTCATGATCTTTTTGTCCTTGGCAGAAATGAGCCTTTCTCAACTGACGAAGCCACGGGCAGCTGCACTAGCTGAAAAGGGTGCAAAGTCGGGCAAAGCACTGGTGAGACTTGCCGCAGAACCAACCATGTGGGTGAACCCGTTATTGCTCACGGTGAATGTGTGTCAAACCGTGCAAGCAACGTTAATGGGAATAGTTTCGGGCAGATTATTCGGTCCAGCTGGAGTTGCTGTAGGTGTCGTTATCAACGTGATGCTGTTTTTCGTGCTCGCAGAAGCAGTGCCAAAAACATACGCTCTACTCAATCCTGTTCGTGGTGCAACTGCAACAGCCCGCCCAATTTCCATACTCGTGAGGTTTTGGCCACTTCGACTGACTTCCACGGCGCTGATCAAACTCACGAACGTCATCGTGAAGGGCGAGGGATTGAAGCAAGGCCCATTCATTGGCGAGCAAGAGTTTTTGGGAATTGTTGAGGCCGCTGCTCAGGAAAGTGTGATCGAGCATGAAGAACGAGAATTGATCGAATCAATTATTGAATTTGGTGACACAGTGGTGCGCGAGATTATGGTCCCTCGACCAGATGCAATGTTCATTGATAGTGATCTCACCGTTTCGCAGGCACTCGACAAAGTTGTTGAAGATGGTTTTAGTCGACTTCCGGTATTGCGCAAAGACGATGACGACGTGGACGATGTGGTTGGCATCGTGTATGTAAAAGACCTTGTTATCGCCGAGCGCAAAGGCGATGGTTCGTTGCCAATTACCAGTCTTATTCGTGAAGTTGAAGTAGTGCCTGAAAACAAATTAGTAGCAGATCTGATGCGCAGTATGCAGGCGAAAAAGTTCCATATGGTGATGGTTGCTGATGAATACGGAATCATTGTTGGTTTGGCAACACTTGAAGATTGTTTGGAAGAACTCGTTGGTGAAATCGTTGACGAGCACGACGATGAAGACCTTTCATTGCAAACTCTGGCCAATGGTGACTACTTGGTGGTCGGGGCCATGCCCATATCGCGACTAAATGACGAGCTTGAGTTAAAAGTTCCTGAATCTGAATACGACACAATCGGTGGTTTCATCTTCGGAATGCTGGGCCATGTTCCCGTTCAGGGAGAGTCCGTCGTATACGACGGATGGCAAATTAGCGCAGAGACGCTCGACGGTCGCCGAATTCAGCAAGTACGCATCAGCGCCATAACGCCTTAGCGCCGTAACGACTATCGTCGGGCGAATGGACATATCGCTCAAAGGAAAAGTTGCCCTCATAACTGGAGGGTCGCGGGGAATTGGCTTAGCCATTGCCAAGTCGTATGCAGATTCTGGTGCGCAAGTGATGCTCACGTCGAGAAAGGAAGATTCGCTGCGTGAAGCAGTTTCTTTCGTAGGAGGAGGCGCCTCGTACCTTGCGGGTAACGCTGGTGATACAGATTTCGCTCAGAAGTGCGTGAGCATGACCCTTGAGCAGTTCGGAAAGATTGATATTTTCGTCAACAACGCTGCAACTAATCCGTATGCAGGACCAACTCTGGGTGTGAGCGAAGCGCAGTTCGACAAGACATTTCAAGTCAACCTTCGTGGTCCGTTGTTCTGGTGTTCACAGGTATGGGCACAGCACATGAAGGACAATCCAGGAGTCATCATCAATATTGCATCTGTTGGAGGTCTTCGCGCGGAAGGAAACCTTGGTGTCTACAACTTGACCAAAGCAGCTCTTATTCACCTCACCAGACAATTGGCAGGTGAGCTTGGGCTTACGCGTGTGGTTGGTATCGCGCCAGGTTTGGTGAAAACTGACTTTGCTCAGATGCTGGTGGACAACTATGGCGATTCACTTGCGAAGCGATTACCGCGCAAGCGCCTCGGAGAACCTCAAGACATCGCGAACCTTGCAACGTTCTTGGCATCAGATGCTGCCAGTTGGATTACGGGTGAAACCTATGTAATTGATGGTGGTGCGGGAGTTGCTTCAGGCGCAATGTAGTTGCGAACTTCTCTAAAGAGTTGAGGTCCGCCGATTGCTAAGGCGAGCAAGCCAAAAATTGCGGCAACAAGGAATGGCATTCGTAGGTTGGTGGAATATGCAATTTGTCCTCCGATGAGTGCACCAATGCCGATCGAGCCTGTCCCTATGAATCGATAGACGCTGTTGACTCGACCAAACAACTCTGAAGGGATTATTCGCTGTCTGAGCGAAACTGTGACGACATTCCAGGTTGTTCCTGCGAGGCCCATAAGCGAAGCGGCAATTGCCACGGCCCATACGTAAGGCATGAAGTAATAGATAATTCCAACGGAACCAAATACAAAATATGAGTACACAATGGATTGCGCGATACCGAGACGCTTAGCGATCTTGTCGCCTAACAATCCACCAAGAATCGAACCGATTGCGGTGAGTGCGAGCAAAAATCCGTAAGCACGACCGGTGACTCCAAGTTCAATAGCTGCGTATTTCACGAAAATGGCATCGCCAAACATGGTGGTCATATTGGTAATGCCAAGCATGATGGCAAGAGTGCGAATGAGTTTGTTGCTCCATAGCCAGCGGAGGCCTTCCAAGAGATCGGCCTTGAAACTCTTGCCGGATTGCTGAACAGCGATCTCCGGCTTCTTACTCGATGGAATGCGGATGCTTGCGACCAGTAGTGCTGCTAATGCGAACGAAGCAGCATCGACACCAAAGGGGACACCCACCGCGACAACGAAAGCCCAAGCCCCAAGCGGCAATCCGATGAAGGTATTGGTGATGAGCTCAAGACTTGAGAGGCGTCCGTTTGCTTTTTCGAGAAGGTGGTCAGGAACAATCTGAGGCAAAAATGCTTGTGCCGACATGTCGAAGATAACTTCACAACAACCGACTCCAATAAGTATCGCCATGAATGTCCAGATGGAGAGTGATCCAGTAGCTGCAGAAAAGGCTATGAGTCCAAAAAGAGCGGCACGAATCATGTTTGCAACAACCATCATTTTTCGACGGTCAAATCGATCGATGTAGACGCCTGCAGGTAACGAGAGAACAAGCCATGGAATCATGGAACAGAAGCTGACACCCGCAATGAGTCGTTCGTCATTGGTAAGTGAAAGAGTCAGTAATGGTGCCGCAGCATGAACCATGCCGTCGCCAATATTGGAAATGCCGCTCGCGACAAACTGACGCCAATAATTCCCTGGAAGGCGTTGATCGGTGTTTGCTATGACAATTTCCTCAATGCTTGAGCGTCCACTTTGCCAAGAGATGTCATTGGAATTTGTTCGACGATGCGGACTTCTGATGGAGCGCAAAATGAAGGCAACTGTTCCTTCACATGCAGACGGACTTCCTCAAGGGTTGGCACGATGTTGCGAGAGGCCACAATCCACGCAACAACTCGTTGTCCCCATTCCGGATCGTCAACTCCGCGTACGACAATTTGCTCAATTCCCGGAAGGGTAGAAACGATTTTCTCCACAACACTGGGCCATACATTCTCGCCCCCAGTGATGATCAAGTCATCTAGGCGCCCGAACACCCTGAGCATTCCGTCTTGGTACTGACCGTTGTCTCCAGTTGCGTACCAATCACTCGCAGAATGCTGCGAGTTGGTGCCCCGGTATGTGCGAAATAGTGAAGGAGATCGCAATTCGATGCGATCGTTGTCAATTCGAATGTTCACTCCATCAAGTGGTCGTCCGTTGTATGCAATGCCGCCAAATGTTTCAGTCATTCCGTATGTGGTGGTGACATTAGGGGGCAGTTCTGCAGGTGCCGCAGCTCCGCCTAGCAGAATCGTGTGGAAGATGGAAGGGTCAATTCGCTGAAGTGCAGTTGGAACGAGTGAGGTGTGTGTCGCGCCATGCTTCACAGCTGCAATGACGTTGCTGGTCTCGAACGTCGGAAAAATTGTGATCGGATTGCCAAACAGAATTGAACGCGCGAGAATGCTAAACCCAGCAACATGGGAAACTGGAAGGCATAACAGCCAATGCGTTGAAGTGTTGGTATCTAGTCGTGTTTGCGACATATCCAGTAACGAACGAATTGACTGATGTGTATGGACAACACCCTTAGGGCTGCCAGTCGAACCACTTGTTGCGATGACGAGAGCATCGTGTTCGTCAATTGGTTCAGAGTTAGAAAGCGTGGTGACGTTTCCGGTTGCGTCGATAACGGCTGATGGTGCGAAGTGCTGAATGAGCAAATGCTTTGCTGCTTGGGGAAGCCGCTGATCGATGGGGAACACTGCATCGCCTGAATTCCAGGCGTCACGGACATGGCTGGCAAATTCAAGGCTCGCGGGCATGTCCAATGCAACAAGGCGTTTCACGGTCATCAGCGTAGGCGTTCGAAAGTGCGACACTGGAGAGATGCAAAAACAACCAAGTGGTCTTCAGTTGTGGATATTAGGCGCGCGCCCTCGAACGTTGCCGGCAGCGTTCGTTCCCGTGTTCGTTGCTTTCGGTCGTGCGCTATCCCAAGAGGTCACTCATGCAAAATTGTGGTGGTGCGGCTTGTTTGCTCTCATCGTCAGCGTGTCATTGCAGGTGGGTGTCAATTACGCAAATGATTATTCGGATGGAATCAAAGGCACGGACAAAGAACGTGTAGGTCCGCTCAGGCTCGTCGGTTCGGGTTTGGTTCCTGCAAAGACGGTGAAAACTGCCGCATTCATAGCCTTCGGAGTCGCGGCCGTGTTCGGCTTGTTGATTTCGATTGCCACTTCATTGTGGCTTGTTCCACTTGGAGCTTTATGCATAGCTGCAGGTTGGTTGTATACGGGTGGACCAAAGCCATACGGATACATGGGTTTTGGCGAGTTGTTCGTCTTCGTCTTTTTTGGGCTAGTTGCAACGTGTGGTTCGGTGTATGCGATCACGCAGAAGATTGATGCCGAGACGGTTCTCGCTTCGTGCGTAGTCGGTCTTCTCGCGTGTGCATTGTTAGTAGTGAACAACTTGCGCGACATTCCTGGGGACACCATTGCAAATAAGTTGACACTCGCAGTGCGCATGGGTGACGCGATGACGAGGAAGTTGTATTACGCAATGTTCCTTTACGTATTGCTGTTGATCGTGCTCATTGGAACCAGCGATCGGTCAGTATTAATCGCCTTGGTTGGTCTGGCAGCTGCTTATCCGGCACTGAAGTCGGTGCGGTCTGGAGCCCTAGGCAGAGATCTCATTCCAGTTCTTGGCGCTACAGGTAAGGCCCAACTAGCCATTGGTCTTTTACTAGCGGTAGGTCTGGCTATCTAGCCATTTGCTGACAATTTGGCCAAATTTTTCAGGTTGGTCGAGGTGCGCATTGTGGCCGGCATTCTGAATAATGCTGAGCGTGGAATGTGGAATGAGTTGGCTCATGCGCTCTGCGATTGCGGTAAATTTTTCGTCTGCAGATCCTGCAATGAGCAGAACGGGGATTTCGATATCACGAAGTTCTGACCACAGAGATTCTTGCTGACCGGTGCCGCATGTACGCAGACTGTTGGCAAGTGACGCTGGAGAATTAGTGCGTCGGTCGCGTATTTCTTCTGGACTAAACACCGATTTCGCAAACAGCGGTTGACGTGTCCATTCATCGATGAATGCTGGTGTCCCAATGGATTCAATGTGCGATGCAAGAACTGCATCGGCTTCAATTCGGGATTCTCTCTCGGACGTATCTTCAATGCCAGGTGTTCCACTCACCAGTACGAGGCCGGTCATTGCACGCGGATGCTCAAGCACTGCATGAAGAGCCATGCGAGCGCCCATGCTGTAACCGACGAGAACCATGCCAAAAGCAATGTCGGCAATCGCTTCACCGGCTTCCGGCAAGGAGAGCGAGATGCCTTGAGATGCTCCGTGATCAGGAGCGTCGATGAATGTGCTGGTGATGTCGGTAATAAATTTGGAGGCAGCAATCCAAGATTTACCCGTTTGTGTAAAGCCATGCACGAAACAGACATTGCAGGATCCATTTCCTGTCGATTCGTAATGCAGGTTCATGCGCGCTCGAGCATTCGTTCAATGATGCGTTCAAACATTTCAATATCTTGTGCACCAGGAACTGACCACTGACCATCAATAATGAATGTTGGAACGGCGGTCACTCCATATTCCGAGGCCTCATCAATTTCTGCTTGCACTTCACTGGCTAGGGAGTCGCTCAGGAGAAACGCATATGCATCGTTTCGATCGATGCCAGCAGATTGCGCGCAGTCGGCTAATACTTCGATGTCGCCAATGTTTTTGCCATCGGTGAAGTAGGCATCCATAATTAATTCCTTGAGAACAATTTGTACGGCAGCGCCATATCCTCTGAGTGCAAATGCCAACAGGCGATGTGCAAGGAACGTGTTAGCGCGCACCGCAATGTCCATATTGAATGTGATGTTGTCTTGTGCGGCAACAGAGGTGACATGCGCAAGAATCTCTGTAGCTCGCTCTGGTCCACCAAACTTTTTGGCATAGGCGTCTTTTGATGGACTAGGTGAATCGGCTGGGGCGGTTGGGTCAAGCTGGAACGGTCGGAACGTGTAATCCACTTGAACGTCGACCCCGCGCTCCCGTAGGCGCGAAATGGCAGTCTCAAAACGCCTTTTTCCGATAAAACACCATGGACAAATGACGTCGGAGAAGATTTCTATGCGCATAGATGCCACGATAGAGGGGATGGCCACTACTCCTGCAACTACAGCAACTTTTTGTGCCACGCTCGTGGACGAATGGGTGCGCCTTGGAGTGGCGCATGCGGTTGTTTCTCCGGGATCGCGAAGCACGCCTATGGCGGTCGCACTGGCCGAAAATTCAAAGATCTCGTTACACGTGTTTCACGATGAGCGCTCAGCATCATTTGCAGCGCTCGGAATTGGACTGCAGTCCGCATTACCTGCGGTGTTGCTCTGCACTTCGGGAACGGCTGCTGCGCAATTTTATGCTGCAGTAATCGAAGCGAATTATGCGCACGTCCCGTTACTCGTCTGCACTGCGGACAGACCACCAGAATTGCAAGGGGTTGGTGCTCCACAAACCATCAATCAGACCAACTTGTACGGATCTTTCGTTCGAAAATTCATTGATGCTGGGATGGCAGACGACACAAAGTCGTCAAAGTGGAGAGCCATCGCTCGCGATGCTTTTGCGACAACCGTTGGAGTGAATCGTGGTCCCTGTCATGTGAACCTGCCATTTCGAGAACCTCTTGTTGGAATCGCAGAGACACTTCCTGCGGTAGACAGTCATTCACCGGTTCGTGTGAGCGCCGACGTTGCCACTGCATCTGAGCGCAAGAAACTCTCCTTGGCGATTCGGGTCGAACAGGGACTCATCATTGTTGGCAACGGAGTTGAGCAGCCGCGATTTATTCTCGAACTCGCGGCGAAATTGAATTGGCCAGTTGTTGCTGATCCGAGAAGTAATTGCCGCGTTACTCCGCAAAGCAGTTATGGCGCAGTAGTAGTGAGTTGCGCTGATGTGATGTTGAGGCATCAGCCAACTGCAGAGTCGCTCACACCAAGTGTGGTCCTACGCATTGGTGATCCCCCAGTAAGCAAAGTTGTAAATCAATGGCTTGCACGGAGTGGCGCAGAACAAATTGCCGTCACCCAGCAACCATCTCTCATTGACCCCGACAAAGTGGTGACTACACACATCGTTGGTTCAATCACTGAGCTATTCATGGAAATGTCACGAGGTGCCGAGACAAAACCTGCCACCGATTGGGTGAGTAAATGGAGCAACTCAGAACGCTTAGCCAGAGCAGCTCTCGATGCAAAGTTTTCTGACCAAGTGGAGCTGACCGAGCCATCGTGCGTGGTTGCGGTCAGTGAATCTGTCGCTGAAGGCTCAAACTTGGTGATGTCATCTTCCATGCCCGTTCGTGATCTGGAATGGTTCGCTCCCGCGCGAGATGGAATTCACGTATTCAGCAATCGTGGTGTAAACGGTATTGATGGGGTCGTATCAACCGCAGTAGGTATCGCATTGTCGTCAAAAACTCCTACCGCATTAGTAATTGGCGACATCGCCCTGTTACACGACAATAATGGGCTTCTCAATTTGATCCGGAGAGACGTACAACTCAAAATTGTTGTCATTGATAACGAGGGAGGCGGAATATTTTCCTTTCTTCCGCAGGCCGAAGCTTTGAATGGTGCACAATTTGAGCAGTTATTCGGAACTCCTCACAGCGTTGATTTCGAGTCCTTGGCAAAGGCGCACGGGTTGCCGTTCACGTGGGTAAAGAGTGCTGAATCTTTACGCCTAGAAATAGGAAAGCCTGGTGTTTCGATCGTCGGTGTTCGAACCGATCGACACCGCAATGTTGAGGACCATAACGTTCTTTATGCTGCGGTCGCGGCTGCATTATCGAACTAGCGAGTTATGGTCGAGTGATTGCCGCGAGCATCGCTTGAAGCTTTGCCTGAGTTTCAGCAAGTTCGTCAAGAGGCTCACTGTCGGCAACGATTCCTCCGCCAGCAAATAGGCGAGCCTGAGTGCGCGATTCGTTGAATTGTGCACAACGAATGGCAACTGCAAAGACACCGTTTCCGCGTTTGTCGAACCAACCAATCGCTCCACCGTATTTGTCTCTACTCATGCCTTCATAGCGAGCAATGAGTTGCAATGCTTTGTCGCGAGGAAACCCTCCAAGTGCCGGGGTCGGCGAAAGCGAGAGAGCAGCATCAAGAACATGGATCCGCGGTTCAGAAAGTTTGCCAACCAGACGAGTTCCGAGATGTTGAACATTTGCTACTTGCACGACAGTTGGCTCAGCTTCCCAGTCCAAATAGGAACAATGCGGTAACAGAGTGTCGTGCACCATGTCGATAACAACGCGATGTTCAATTTGGTTTTTGTCGCTCTCCATGAGTTGTTTGGCCAATAGAGAGTCCTTTGTTAGGTCTCCAGTTCGCGGAGTTGTTCCGGCAAGGGGGTGGCTGGTGATTTCATCGTCATGAATGGCTACAAGCAGTTCAGGGGATGCCCCCACAAACCCATCAAAAGAAAAACGGTAGCTCGTTCCAAAAGTTCCTCTGAGCTTGTGTAGCAAAATATGAACATCAATAGGCAAATCTGATTCGACATAAACATCGCGAGCAATAACAGCCTTGGTGAGTTCGCCGTTGCGCACCGAAGTTCGCGCTGCTTCCACTGCTGCTAAATAGGTTTCTACGGCGACACCGTCGCGAGTCCGAAACTCGGCATTACTCGGTATAGGCGGTGCATTCGTTAGCGCCGGAATCGGTGCGTCATCAATAATCGTCACCCAGGTTTCGCCCTCACGTGTTTTGCAAAATGTCACCGCTGGAAGGACGAAGTCTGCATCGAGTGTTGTGTCAAACGGGATCGATCCGAACATGATTGGGCCAACACCGATGGGAACGGAAACAGGGGAACAATCAATAGCTTCCAGCACGTTTCGGGCATCACGAGCCGTGGTTCGAGCACTGATGCCGTGTCCGGCGAAACCAATGCCATCTCGTACAAAAAGATATCCTGTTGCTCCAGCGATGTCATTGAGATCGACGTCAACTGAAGAAATCTGTGAAAGTGGGAAAGACGTTGCCCTCATTGCGCTCGACTACCGCTTTGTTGCGTGCATTAACTGTGTGAGTCCACCAGAAAGTTGTTCATGTCGTACATGTTCGAATCCGGCACGCTGCAACATATTGACAAGTTGCTCTGGTGCTGGTAGATACGCCACGCTCTTCGGCAAGTAGTTGTATGCGGCTCGGTTTGAAAGCAGACCGCCAATGCGCGGGACAACCTTTCCGAAATACACGCTGTTTCCCCATCGAATGATCGGATTAGTCGGAGTGCTCACATCGAGCAGCGCAATGCGTCCGCCAGGCTTGATGACCCGAGAAATTTCGTTAAAAAAAACATTGAGATCAACCAAGTTGCGCAATGCGAAACCGCACGTAACTCCATCAACTGAATGCGGAGCGATGGGTAGGCGAAGAATGTCGGCCTGCACGCGGGGTGCGTTGCTGTGATCAGCGGCAAGCATGCCAAATGACATATCGAACGAAAGCGGGTGCAAGCCTGCTTTACGAAGGTTGATGCAGAGGTCTCCCGTGCCGCTTGCCAGATCAAGTACTCGTGCGCCCTGAGCTAGCGCAAGCTTGCGAACAGCGATCTTCCGCCAACGTGTATCGAGCCTGAAAGTCATGATTCTGTTGACAAGGTCGTAACGCGGAGCAATCGCATCAAACATGTTCTGTACGACTTTCGCCTTGGCGTCTCCCTGCGGAAGTTCCGCCGTGTCCCAAGCCACTTTGTCAGAATTGCTCACCTCGTCAGGTTACGACACTCTCGGCAATACTTGATGGTTGACCTCGCTACTTTGTAGGCAGGGAAAGGTTTAGGGGACCGATGATCGATTTCACGTTTACGCCAGAGATTGAAGCAGTGCGTTTGAAGGTTCGCGCATTCATGGACGAACAGGTTCGGCCGCAATGGGATGCGATCGATCAAAATGATCGTGCTCAAGTAGTAAAGGCAATTGTGGGCTTGCGCAAGTTGGCACGCGAAGACTGGAACCTTTGGCTCCCGCATATGCCGGCAGAGTGGGGCGGCATGGGTCTTGGTCCAACAGCGATGGCCGCAGTTTCGGCTGAAGCTGCCAAGGTCAGTATCGGACCATACGTGTTGAATGCCCAAGCGCCCGATGAAGGGAACCAACACACACTCCTGCATTGGGGAACACCCGAACAGAAAGAGAAATATCTTCGACCATTATGTGAAGGTCGTATGCGCTCATGCTTCGCTATGACCGAACCCGAGGTTGCCGGTAGCGATCCGACGTTGATTAAGACTTTTGCTTACAAAGATGGTGACGAATGGGTGATCAACGGCCACAAGTGGTTTATTTCTGGTGCGCGTGGCGCTCAATTTGCCTTACTAGTGGCCCGCACTGAAGAAGATCCTGATTTGCCTCAAGCCGCAAACTCCTGTTTCATCGTGGACATTCCAAGTGAGGGCTGGAACATCGTTCGCGATGTTGAAACGATGTCCGGTGGGCATAACCATTGTGAAATTGAAATCAAGGATTTACGTGTACCGAATTCAAACATGCTCGGTGGTCGAGGACAAGGTCATTTGCTAGGTCAATATCGCCTCGGGCCTGCCCGACTCGCTCACTGCATGCGATGGATTGCCCAAGCTGAAATGGCTCTGGACATGATGGTGGCTCGTTCACTCGAGCGATATTCGCACGGTTCGCTTCTTGCAGAGAAGCAAGGAATTCAGTGGCTCATTGCAGATTCAGCAATGGAGATGTATCAGGGCAAATTGATGATTCTGCACGCTGCGTACAAGATTGAACACGGCATGGATTTCACCAGTGAAGTGAGCATGACCAAGCACTTTGTTGCAAACAGCTTGTGGAGAATCATTGATCGCGCTATCCAGGTGCACGGTGCGCTCGGTTACAGCACTGACACGCCGCTAGCAGGAATGTTGCAGCAAGCTCGCTGGAGTAGGTTCGCAGATGGCGCCGATGAGATTCATCAAATGCGCATAGCGCAACGAACTATTGCGGCCTATAAAGATTTTGGAACAACGAAGAAAGCAACAGGAGACCTTCCATTATGAGCAAGCAAGACATCACGTTCGGCGTATTCATGCCCCAGGGCTGGAAAATGGAATTAGTTGGCATTCCTAGTGCTACCGACAAGTGGAAAGCTGCGGTAGACATTGCTGTTACGGCCGAACAACTCGGTTTCGACTCGATATGGGTGTACGACCACTTCCATAACGTTCCGCGTCCTGCACACGAGACGGTGTTTGAGTGTTGGACGGTCATGGCTGCTATCAGCCAACTCACGTCACGAATTCGCCTAGGACAAATGGTCGGTTGCAACTTGTACCGACCACCTGCTTTGCTTGCGAAGATCACCAGCACACTTGACGTCATTTCGGGCGGACGCTTGGACTGGGGTATCGGGGCAGGCTGGTACGAAAACGAATGTCGTGGATATGGATATGAATTTCCGGTTCCGAAAGACCGCATAGCCATGCTTCGCGAGTGTGTAGAGATCGTGAAGATGATGTGGTCGCAAGAAGAAACGACATACGACGGCAAGTACTACCAGCTCGTTCGCGCAAATTGTGATCCGAAACCGCTGCAGTCTCCTCGTCCTCCTATTTGGATCGGTGGTGGAGGAGAGCAACTCACTTTGCGAGTTGTAGCTCAGCACGCTGATTATTCAAACTTTGGCGGCACAGCCGAGGAATTCTCGCGCAAGGTAGAAATCTTGAAGGGCCACTGCTTGAAGGTGGGACGTGATGAAACTGAAATCAAAAAGACGACATCAGGCGAGATCCTGATTCGCGATACTGAAAAGGAGCTTCGCGAATTCCAAATCGCGAGTGGCCGCGGAGACCAGTTCGAGCAGTGGAGCAATGCAAACTTTATTGGAACACCCGATCAAGTTGCTGAGCGAATTGCAGAATTCGTAAAACGTGGGTGCAGCGGATTCATCCCTTGGTGTGTTGATTACCCAGATAAGCAAACCCTTACAGAGTTTGCAAAAATTATGAAGACGTACCGCTAACTAGTTAGTAGTAGTGACGGAAAATAATTTCTGCAACACATGAAGGTTTGGTAGCGCCTTCGCATTCAAATGTCGTTTCCAGGACTACTTGTGCACCACCTGCAATCTCAGTTGCCTCCAGAAGCTTGATCCCTGCACGAAGCTTTGCTCCAACTGGAACAGGAGCCATAAAGCGAACTTTGTTGGTTCCGTAGTTGACGCCCATCTTGACGCCTTCCACTTTCCAAATTTGGCCGATCAATACCGGGGCTAATGAAAGAGTGAGATAACCGTGCGCAATTGTTTGACCAAATGGACCTGTCTTTGCGCGTTCGGTGTCCAAGTGAATCCACTGATGGTCTCCGGTTGCGTCAGCGAAAAGTTGTACCTGTTCTTGGGTGACGGTGATGTACTCGCTGTATCCGAGATGCTGGCCAACATGAGCCATGAGGTCTGCTTGATCTTTGATGATTGTTGCCATGTATTCAGTGTGGCAGAAAAGTCGCCAGATGGCGAACTCGGAGGTTGGCCTAGTGGAACCAGACCTTTTGGTGTGCGCGACTTTGGGTATGCAGAAGTAGTGCACAAAGGGCAATGTCGAAAGCTGCATTAAGGAATGAATGCGCAATCAACGAGTGAAAGACAATGAGGTTCGACAAGAAGGGCGAGAAAGCGGCGACTAGTGACAGTTTGTATCCAAATTTCAGATCGTTGGCCATCAACAAACCACCCATTGCATGTGCCGCAACCACAACAAGTCCGTAGACAGGTCCCAATGTGTAGGCACGACGGATGTATCCGAGTTCCATTTGCCCGTCCATGAAATTTGCCAAGGCAAAAAAACCATTCATGTACAGCAACCAGGTTGCTATTTGCAACGTCTGTGGCTGCATTCGATCAAACCATTTCTTCCAGTTGATGTTTTGCACCGTTTCATTCTTGCAGAACTAGCCTGTAGATATGCGTTCAGGCTTTGTATCACTTGTTGGACGCCCAAATGTTGGAAAGTCAACGTTGGTGAATGCACTTTGCGGCGAAAAAATAAGCATTGTTTCAGACAAGCCGCAAACTACTCGCACTCGAATTCGTGGAGTGGTCACCAAGGACGACTATCAAATCATCTTCGTCGATACGCCAGGCCTGCACAAGGCTGTGAGTGCCTTAGGCGAACGCGTGAATGCAACCGCGCTTGAATCGACTAAAGACGTCGATGTCGTGTGCCTGGTTATTGATGTCACGCAGCCTTTTGGTTCAGGTGATCAATGGGTTGCTAGCCACATAGACATGTCGAAGGCGATTGTCATTTTGAACAAGATCGACCGCGCCTCACCTCAGCAAATTTTGAAGCAGTTAACAAAGTTGAGCCAACTAGGCGCCTCCGAATATTTTCCCGTTAGCGCACAGAGCGGAGCAGGAGTTGCAGAGCTTGCTCAACATTTGGGAACTCTGTTGCCAGAGGGCGAGCAGTTGTATCCAACGGAGATGACTACTGAAACATCGCCGGGAGAATGGGTCGCAGAATTGGTCCGTGAGCAATTGCTGGCTCTCACCTTTGACGAATTGCCGTATTCGATTGCCACACGAGTGACCGAATGGGAAGATGACAAAGTTCGATGTGAGATTGTTGTTGAACGCGACAGCCAAAAGGGAATGGTGATCGGAAAGGGTGGATCGCTACTCAAAGAAGTTGGAACCGCGGTTCGCAAACAGTTGCCGAAAGGTACGTATCTCGAGCTGGCAGTAGTCGTTGACAAAAATTGGCAACAACGACCGGAGCGAGTCGAACGTCTCGGTTACTAGCTATTTCGTAATCAGCATTTTGTAGTCGTCAAACGTCACTGGTAGTCCTGCTCCAGCAATATCGCCGCGACCACGAGGCACACCAATTGGTTTACCGCCAACACTAAATGTGACTTGCCCAATTCCTGGTTGACTCGTAAGTGTGAGCACAATTTGAGCAATTGCCAATCGTTGATCGTTTGCTTTTATTGAATCGAGATAGCCATGCTTCGAATTGACGTTCGCAACTCCGCCATCGACAACGATCGTCGCCGAAAAACCGGAAGGAAGAAGTGTCTTCATTTTGGAGTGTGCAGGGTCAGGTAAACCAGCTACGAGTGCCGCGAAAACGCTCTGTGGGCTGGTAGGACTAGGAATTTCGAGTCGTATTCGCACGAGGGAGGAGTTATTGACAAAAAACAGAGAGGCCTTCTCGTACGCCGTGCCAGCAATTGTTGTTTGAACTGCGATGGATGTAGTGGTGGTTGGGGCCGATGATTCTGGAGAGTTCAGCCCGAAAGGAATGTCTCGTGGGTTTACCTCTTTTACTGTTCCGGAGTTGGGAACAGCGCATGAAGCGAGCGCAACGCAAGCAGGCAGTAACCAACACGTCTTGAACAGTCGAATCATGCTTCGCTCAAATTCTTCGGAAAGGAGATGACAAAACTAGATCCGCCCTCATGTGATTGCTCAACATGTACTGAGCCGTGCAGTGCGTGAGCGTGTTCGCTCACAATTGCCAATCCGAGTCCACTGCCTTTGCCATTTCGGGATGCGGTGCCGCGAGCGAATCGGTCGAAAATGTGCAGTTGTTCGCTGATCGCTACGCCAGGACCGGCATCGTGAACTGCAAGTGTGAATGCTTCACCATCGCTCGTCAAGGTAACCCGTGTTGCTCCGTTGGCATGGTCTCGTGCGTTTTCTAACAGATTGACAAGAATTCGCTCAATTCGACGACGATCGAGTCTTGTTTCATCGTCGGCTTGCATCTCGCCATCTGACGATTGCACCGTGCTGATGAACGGAATTTCGCCAAAGCCATATCTGTGCATAATTCGGCCGATGAGGTCATTGAGCTGAATATTTTCGATCTCGTGTTCGGCAGCATGCGCATCGAGTCGCGAAAGTTCCAAAAGATCAATAACGGTTCGATCGAATCGCTCGATTTGTTTCTTCATGATGTCAATTGCTTGCTGATTGCGTTCTGTAAATTCTGATCGTCTCGAAACGAGAACATCTGCTGCTGCAGACAACGCGGTTACTGGAGAACGCAATTCGTGACTGACATCACTTGCAAAACGCTGTTCACGTTCAATTCTCTGCTGTACCGCGTTAGCCATCTCGTTAAACGAAGCAACTAGACGTTCGAGATCGGAATCTTCTTCGTGTGCCAAGCGTGTGTCGAGGCCGCCAGTGGCGATTTTGTTTGCTGCAAGCGCGACACGGGTGAGTGGTTGAAGCACGTTTTTGCTCATGGAGAAACCAAGCACGCCAGCAGCGAAAGTAATGAGCACCACTCCAATGAGCAACGTCAGTTGAATAGTTCGCAAAGTGTTTTGTACATCGGTTACGGGAAATGCCTCAAAGTAGTGAAGACCGACGGAAGGAATGGCTACTCCGATTGCCTCGTAAGGTCGATTTTCAAATTCAAAACGTTGACGACCGGTTTTATTACTCAGGGTCAAATTGAGTAGTTCGGTTGGCAAATTCGATTGTGTGAATCGCAGTGGTTCTTGGGCGTAAAACAACGCCGTTTTGCCGGGACCAGCATCAATCTGGATAACTGCGTACCCACCCTGTTCGGTGCGTATTTGTGTGACTAATTCCGCAACGTTGCTGGCATCAGTTTCAACAACGTTTCGCATTAGTTGAGCGTTATTGAATGCTTGGCGTTGAGCAACCTCTGAACGTTGACCAAGTAGATATGAACGGGTGCTGGCATACGTCACGACGCTGAGGGCGATTGCTGCAGCCAGTGCTGCGAGGCCGAAGAACAACACCATCCGCTGTTTCAGCCCAAACTTTGGGGGGAAGGACAACCGACTCATGAATACAGCATGGCAGTTGCGGAGTGAAAAAACCGGCGGGGCTCAAGGGGGAGCATGAACACCCGCCGGTTTGTTATGGAAATTCTGCACCCTCAACATGACGAATGTTGATGAATTGTGTGCGTTTTCTGTAACATTTCACCGAATTCAGGCAGACTGCTATCCGATGTTTACGTTGTTGTTCATTGAAGATGATGAAGCCATTCGAACTGCACTTCGCCTTGTGCTCGAAGACGAGGGTTACGAAGTGGCCGAAGCGGGTAACGGTGAAACGGGAATCAAAATGTTTGCCGAATTAGACCCCGATCTGGTGTTACTGGATTTACGTTTGCCAGACATTTCCGGTTTCGAAGTGTGCAGGGCAATTCGTCGAACGAGCATCACCCCAGTCATCATGGTGACCGCACAAACTGACACTAATGATCTAGTGAATGGGTTTGATGCAGGGGCAGATGATTACGTAACAAAGCCTGTAGTGCCAAAGGAACTCTCGGCGCGCATACGCGCTGCGTTACGCAGAACACAAACAATTGAAACTTCACCAGCGAACGCGAAATCGTTGCGCAAAATCGGCGACATTGAAATCGATCGCGAAATGAGCGTTGTACGTAAGAACGGCAATGAGATAGCGCTTACGAAAACTGAGTTTCGATTGCTCGTTGAATTCGCTGATCATCCAGGGATGGTGTTGTCGAGAGACCAGTTACTTGAGCGGGTGTGGGGATACGAATATCTCGGTGACTCACGACTTGTTGATGCCCACGTTCGAAGGCTGCGAGTGAAAGTCGAAACTCAACCAGAAGAGCCGACGATGATCGTGACGGTTCGGGGCATGGGGTACCGACTGATTAGCTAGGCCATTAGATGGACCTAAGAAATTGCACTACTTCAGAAAAATCGATAGTCCGTTTCATTGGCGGCAGTGTTGATACAAGTTTCTTTCCATAACCCTTCGTTGCAAGACGTGGGTCAAGGATGGCAACGACTCCTGTGTCTTTGCGCGAGCGGATCAATCGACCAGCGGCCTGTGCTAACTGTGTTGCAGCGAGTGGAATGTCAATTTCATTGAACGACGTACTACCGATTTCTTCGCGTCGTGCACTGAGCAAAGGATCATCTGGTCGAGGAAACGGAATTTTGTCAATAACAACGAGACTGAGTGTTTGGCCAGGAACATCAACACCTTGGAAGAATCCTGCAGTTGCAAACAGGCAGGCAGAATCTTCAGCAGCAAACGCGTCAACAAGGGCCATTTTTGGCAGGTCGTCCTGACGCCAGATTTTAAATTTTAGTCGTTGTGCCATTTCATCGGCTGCGGCGTGCATGGCGCGATATGTGGTGAACAGTGCAAGGGTGCGACCGTGGGCGGCGTTGATGAGTTTCTCAAGTTCGTCATGAACGGCGTCATCTCTGCGGGATTCATTCGGCAAAGGAAGATGTTTCGCGCAATACAGAAGCGCTGAGTTTTCGTAATCAAATGGGCTGCCGACGTCGATTGCATTCACCTCGTCGTCCTCGAGTCCGATACGCGAAGGCATTGCTAGGGGAATAGTGGCGCTCGTAAGGATTGCGGTTCGTTTTGACCAGACGCCTCCACGCAGCGATGGACCAACATTGAGGGGTGCGAGTTCAAGGACAGGCCGTTCCTTGGTGCCACTCACGAAGGCAACAGTTCGTGATCCAGCGGTGAGAGATCCATCGATCACGTCGATCATTCGACCGCTTAAAGTTTGACCCCGAAGGATTCGCTGTTTGGCAGTTTCATCGCTACTAGAGATTGATTTCAACCCCGATATTGCCTCATCGATTTTGAGACGCAAACGAGCAAGTACGTCTTGGATGTCATCAGGCAGAGGCAGAGGAACGCGTTTATCGACATCACCAGCAATACATCCACCAAATTCAGTGGCCAATTGTTGAAGGGAACCAGTTAACCCGTCATCTCTTACGATTGCGCGCAGTGCGCCGATTACGTGTTGGATGCTTCCTGGGCTAATTGACATGCTGACTGAAGCACTCATCACGTCTTCAAGTTGGTGAGCTTCATCGAATATGACCACATCATGTTCGGGAAGCAATGCACCGTCGGTAGCGACATCCAGACCGTAGATGTGAGTATTCACCACAATCACGTCGGCGACCGCGGCGAAATCGCGAGCGCGCTCCGCAAAGCATGTGTCTCCGGCAGGGCATCTACTCGCACCAGGGCATTCGTCGCTGCCAATGCTGACATGGCGCCATGCGGCATCGCGAGGGCTCCACGACAAATCACCAGCATCACCAGTTGAGGTGGTTTCAGACCATGTCACAAGCTTGTCGATATCTGACTTCACCTGAATGCTGAAATCTTGCAAATCAAGCTTGTGCTGTTTTGGCTCGCGAATTTCGGCGATGCGTTGCGCGCAGAGGTAATTGTTGCGACCCTTCAGAACTGCCCAGGTGATTTCGCGCCCGATGATTGGAGCAAGCGCAGACGACAACACAGGAAGATCGTGCTTAGCAAGTTGATCCTGCAATGCCTTTGTATACGTCGAAACCACGATTCGTTTTCCCGATGCAATTGCAGGAACGAGATAGCCAAGCGTCTTTCCCGTTCCAGTACCAGCTTGAACGATGAGGTGGCGACCTTGTTCGATCGCGTCGGCAATCGCATTTGCCATGGTTACTTGTCCTGAACGCGACTCCACATTTGGGAGCGTGTCAACGACTGCCTGCAAGAGGACTTCGACGTCAACTTCGTTGTTCGGTTTACCTGACATGCACCAACTTGAGTGCATTGGTTATCTCTTGCGCGTCGAAATCTGGCCAGGTTCGTTCGGTGAAGTACACCTTGGCGCCCATGATTTGCCACAGTAAGAAATTTGAAATTCTCGATTCACCAGAAGTTCGAACTACAACATCTACTGGAGGTAGTTCTGGCGCGTACAAGTTCTGAGATATGTCTTGAGACGAAACATCGTGCGATGTTTGGTTCTGCGAATGTGCGCGCTGTGCTGCACGGAGGAGTTCGGCGCGACTGCCATAATCGAAAGCGACGGTGAGCACCATGCCTGTGTTGTGTGCCGTATCTTCTATGGCTTGCAGAATTGCTCGCTGAATAAATGCTGGAGTTTTGGATCCAGGCTCATCGAACGGACGACCAATCCATTGGATCCGAACATTATTGGCATTCAGCTCTTCGATTCTCCCAAACAGACGCTTGTGGAGAGAAAGAATGTGTTTAACCTCGGCTGGAGGACGTACCCAATTTTCCGTTGAAAACCCGAAAACGGTCAACCAGCCAACATTGTTCTTGGCGCAGATACGCACTACCTCGGCCAAATTTTCTTCTCCGGCAGTATGTCCAGCGGTTCGTGGGAGGCCACGACGTTTAGCCCATCGTCCGTTGCCGTCCATGATGCAAGCGATATGCACAGGAGAGTCGCTGGTTGCCAAGTCCATGGCGAACACCTTACTGATGTGAGCCCTGAAGTCGTGCGACAATGGTGACGTGGCTAACGGATCATCATTACGACATGTGCTCGTAGTTGGTGGATCGCTGGAGCAATGGAATTCAATGTCTGAGTTGGACTGGTCTCAGTACATTTCAACCTTGCAAACCTCGGTAGAACAGGTTGATGCGCAATGGCTTTCGATTTATCCGTATTCTGGTACAAGTTTTAGCGAAGACGTCAGTGAGTTAACACAAAAGATTTCGCTTGCCTGCGGTGCAGTTGTTGAAGATGACAAGTTGATGCTTCGCGGTTCAACCTCGGTAGTGATCGATGTATGCGCAGATGGACAGCAACGATTTACGCGTGCAGTTAACGGTCTGCCGCATAACAAGATTTCGGAAAAGAACCTGGCGACCGCGATTTTGCACCCAGCGTCGAGCGAACCAGACCTTGTTGTTATTTTTGGAGACCCCACGCAGTTGCCACCTTCACTCGTTTGGGAACTCGCATACAGCGAGCTGGTGTACCTGAATACACAGTGGCCACATTGCAACGGTGAAGATATTGATTTGGCGATTAATGACTTCCAACGCAGAGACCGTCGATTCGGCGGTGTGGATTCATGACGCTCTATCGCGATAAAGGCATTGTGTTGAGAAGTTACAAGCTCGGGGAATCTGATCGCATAGTGGTGATGATGACTGAACACCACGGAAAAATTCGGGCAGTGGCTAAAGGTATTCGTAAAACAAAATCGAAGATTGGCGCTCGACTCGAACCTATGAGTCATGTAGACGTTCTGCTGTATAAAGGAAGAGAACTCGACACCGTGTCGCAGGTGGAGTTGATCGATTCGTCGGCACGATTACACAACAACCTCGACAAGTTGACGCAAGGAATGTCAATGCTGGAGGCAGTTGATCAAATTGCGGAAGACAGAGAATCTTCGCCGCACCTGTATCGAATGCTGCAAGGCGCATTAAATGCGTTAATGGAGCAGGAATCACCGGTGATGCTTGCTGCCTTTTACTGGAAGTTGTTGGCTGCTGAAGGTGTGAGTCCACAGGTGCAGTCGTGTGTTGGGTGCGGTTCGTTAACCGACTTGGTGGCGTTCGATATTTTCCAGGGCGGTGTTCAGTGTCGGTCTTGTCGGACTGGTATCAGTATTTCTCAACCAGCAATTGATTTATTGCAGCAGGTGTTGGGAGGGCAACTCAATGTTGCACTTGTGCAGCCCGAATCTCCAGCAAGCTACGAAATATCGCAACTCGCAACTCAAGCGATGGAATATCACACCGAACGGCGATTGAGATCGGTAGCAATGTTCAGTCCCCGTCACTAGTCGGGTTGTAGTCTGTACGTATGCCAGCGAGCGATTTAGAGCAAATAGTCAACCTCTGCAAGCGGCGCGGCTTTGTATATCCAAGCGCTGAAATCTATGGCGGGTTCCGTTCCTCGTATGACTATGGTCCGCTTGGATCCCTCATGCTGCGCAATGTGAAGGATGCGTGGGTGCGCAGCATGGTGCAACAGCGAGACGATGTCGTTCTGATTGATGCAGCAATTCTTGGACCCCCGCAGGTTTTCGAGGCAAGCGGACACCTCGCTAATTTCAGTGATCCGCTCGTCGATTGCACGGTATGTAAAAAGCGGTTCCGCGAAGATCAGCTGGACGCACGCGACTGTCCTCAGAAAATGAAGGGATGTGCGTTTACTGAAGCTCGCGCATTCAACTTGATGTTCCAGACACATGCCGGCCCAGTCGAGGGCGAAGGTGCAACGGTCTATATGCGTCCTGAAACTGCACAAGGAATGTTTGTGAACTTCGCAAACGTGTTGCAGACTTCGCGTAAAAAACCGCCATTTGGCATCGCTCAGGTTGGGAAAAGTTTCCGAAACGAAATTACTCCTGGAAACTTTATTTTTCGAACTCGTGAATTCGAACAAATGGAAATGGAATTCTTCGTTCCACCAGCAGATAGTGCGAAGTGGTACGAGTACTGGTGCGAGACGCGCATGCAGTGGTATATCGATTTGGGAATTCCAGCAGACATGTTGCGTTTGCGTGCGCACGATGCCGACGAACTTTCTCATTATTCGAGTGGTACGAGTGACATTGAATTCAAGTTTCCGTGGGGTTGGGGAGAGCTTGAGGGAATTGCACAACGCACGAATTTCGACCTCAATCGGCATGCCGAGTTTTCGAAACAGAAGCTTGATTATTTTGATCAAGCAACGAATGAGCGGTATGTGCCATATGTAGTGGAACCTGCAGCTGGAGCTAACCGCACCATGGCTGCATTCTTGCTTGCCGCATACGACGAGGACATCGTGAACGACGAACCACGTACCGTTCTCCGTTTGCACCCTCGATTGGCTCCATACCAGGTGGCCATTTTGCCGCTGTCGAAAAAGGACACCCTCACACCGTTGGCCGATCAAATTTTCTCGCGGTTGAGTAAACGCTATTACTGCGATTACGACGAAACCCAAGCAATCGGACGGAGGTATCGTCGCCAAGACGAAATCGGCACTCCGTACTGCATCACGGTCGATTTTGATTCTCTAGAAGATGGTCAAGTGACCATTCGGGAACGCGATACGACACAGCAAGAACGAGTTTCCATCGACCAACTCGAACAGATTCTCAGTGAAAAATTAGGGTTCTAACAGGAGGAATCATGAGCAAAGTAGCAGTAGCAGTGAAGTTGCGAATTAAGGCCGGTCAGCGTGATGCATTTACCGAGGCGGTGAAGCCAGGGTTAGTTACCGCGCAAGGCGAGTCTGGAACACAAACGTATATTTTTCATCACGATGCGCTAGACGCCGATGTGGTGTGGTTCTACGAGATGTACGCCGATCAAGATGCATTTCAGGCTCACATGGGGAGTGATGCATTCAAAGCGTTCTCTAAGTCGCTTGGAGAATTTATCGATGGCGCACCAGAATTCAATATGTTGACGCCGATTGGCGGCAAGGGACTCTAAGCCTTGTACCTCGACAAGATCATCCAGAGCCATCGCGAAGATGCTTCGCGCGAGCAGAGAAATCTGGATGATCTAGTTGAATTAGCACGATCAGGTTCGGCGGCTCGAGGTTTTGGCGATCGGCTCGTTCAGGACTCCCGCGAACACCTTTGTGTGATTGCCGAAATTAAGCGTAAGTCACCATCCAAAGGTGTATTGAAAGTCGACCTCAATGCCGCAACTATTGCCGCGCAATACGAGCAAGGTGGTGCATCATGCCTGTCAGTGTTGACTGATGAGCAGTTCTTCGGCGGTTCAGTTGACGACCTGCAGCGCGCTCGCGCGAACACAGCGCTTCCGGTAATTCGGAAAGATTTTACAGTTTCAGAATTCGATGTAGTTGATGCCCGGCTTATGGGCGCAGATTGTGTGTTGTTGATCGCTGCGGCATTGGACGACAGCGAACTTTCACGATTTTTCGATCTAGCGACACACATAGGTCTAGATGTTTTGATTGAAACGCATGACGAGCACGAGTTGGAATGTGCTCTCAATGTTGGAGCACATATCGTCGGCGTTAATCAGCGAGATCTCATCACATTCGAGGTCGACCACGCACGAGCCGAACGGATGGCTTCGCTCATTCCACCGACGGTAGTTCGTGTTGCAGAGTCCGGGGTAAGAAATGCACAAGACGCTCGTCGGTTGCGAGATGCCGGCTATGACGCGGTTCTGGTTGGGGAGTCAATTGTTACTGCATCTGATCCTGCAGCTGCCGTTCGTGATTTGATGGTGATCTAGTTATGTTCATCAAGATTTGCGGAATCACCAATGAGCAAGACGCACTGCTCGCAGTGGCACTGGGCGCAGACGCGTTGGGCTTTGTGTTTGCTCCTAGTCCACGACAAATTTCTCCCGCACTCGCGCGTGAAATAGTCAAACGTCTACCGCCTGAAACCGTGACAGTCGGAGTGTTTCGTAATGAAACACCGGCGCGAGTAGTGGAGATTGTCAATGAGGCTCGGCTTCAAGGCGCCCAATTGCATGGTCACGAGACACCTGCGATGACAGCAGAAGTTGCAACGAATGTGCGATTTGTTATTAAGGCTGTCGTCGCCGGTTCGCCAGACGCAGCGCATGCAAACACGTTTGCTTCCGACGCGATTCTCGTTGATGGACTACACCCGGGATCGGGAATGGCCTACGACTGGGAACTGCTGCAAGATATTCCTACCGATATTCGTTTGATGCTTTCTGGCGGTCTCACTCCAGACAATGTCGCTTCCGGAATTTTACAAGTGCACCCCTGGGGGGTAGATGTAAGTAGCGGTGTGGAAAAATCGCCTGGTCAAAAGGATGCCGTAAAAATGCGTCACTTCATGACAAATGCGCGAGATGCTGTGCTCGGCTAGGTAGCTACGCCATTTACGCAAGTACATTAGAAGCATGTTGACAAAGCCTGGCGCAGATGGTCGATTTGGTGAATTTGGTGGTCGGTTCGTTCCTGAAACGCTCGTTCCAGCATGTCAAGAGCTTGAGGCTGCCTTCGACGAAGCGTGGAATGACTCTGCGTTTAGAACAGAATTAAACGATCTTCTACGGGACTACGCAGGTCGTCCGTCAATATTGACGGAATGCCACAACCTCGGACGCAAACTTGGCATTCGCCTGATTTTGAAGCGTGAAGATTTAAACCATACGGGCTCGCACAAGATCAACAGTGTGTTGGGTCAGGCGCTGTTGGCAAAACGGATGGGTAAGAAGCGAATCGTTGCAGAGACTGGAGCCGGTCAACACGGTGTCGCTTCAGCAACAGCAGCGGCCCTGTTAGGACTGGATTGCAAGGTGTACATGGGCGAGGTTGACGTTGAGCGTCAGGCACTCAACGTGTTCAGAATGCGTCTGCTGGGAGCCGAAGTAGTACCCGCAAAATCGGGCAGTCGAACATTGAAAGATGCTGTGAACGAAGCAATGCGCGACTGGGTTGCAACTGTTGAGCACACCTATTACGCAATTGGTTCTGTAATGGGGCCACATCCGTATCCGTTCATGGTTCGACAATTTCAGAGCGTGATCGGTGCTGAGGCGTATGCACAGTGTCGCGAACTGTTTGGCACTGATCCCGATGTCGTTGCTGCATGCGTTGGTGGCGGATCCAATGCGATTGGTATTTTTTCGGGTTTCGTAGACACTCACGCGCGATTGATAGGTGTTGAACCTGCCGGTGGCGCAGCAGTTGGTCGAGGTGTTCCGGGCGTTGTGCATGGTATGCGTAGCTATTTGATGCAAGACGAATACGGCCAAGTGCAGGAAGCACAGTCGATCAGCGCCGGTCTCGACTATCCAGGTGTAGGGCCGGAACATTCCTATTTGGCATCCATCGGTCGCGCAGAATATCCGAGCGTTACCGATGCGGAAGTGATTGAGGGATTCCAGCTGCTAGCAAAGTCCGAAGGAATCATTCCTGCGCTTGAATGCGCGCACGTAGTGGCATGGATCTCTCGCGAGGCCCCAAAGATGCAAGGCAAGACCGTGCTCATGAACCTGTCAGGAAGAGGCGATAAAGACGTCGCTCAGATGATGGATGTTTTGGGTTAATCGATGGTCATCGCACATAGCGGAAAACTTGAACTCCATTTACGGGAGCGTCGCGAGGTGGGTCGCAAATTGTTGGTTCCGTACATCACGGGTGGTTACTTAGGTTGGACCGATGCAGTTCGGGCTGCTGCAGCAAACGGCGCTGATGCGATCGAAATCGGTATTCCATTTTCTGACCCGGTCATGGATGGTCCGATGATCCAGCTCGCATCTGAGCAGGCTCTTGAACGCGGGGCGACACCGCTTTCCATCTTGCAGGAATTGCGAACAATTGATATCGACATTCCAATTGCGGTGATGTGTTACTACAACACGGTGCATTCTGCAGGCAACGAACGCTTTGCTCATTCGTTGGCTGACGCTGGTGTGTGTGCAGCAATTGTTCCCGATCTTCCGCTTGAAGAAGCGACAGATTGGTGCATTGCAGCTGACAAAGCCGGAATCGAAACTGTCATGCTTGCTGCGCCAACTGCACCAGAAGAACGCCTACCGCGAATTTTGCAACGATGCAATGGTTTCGTTTACGCAGTAGGCCTGCTTGGAGTTACTGGTGAACGAGACGAACTTGCAAGCACAGCAACAAAATTGGCTGCACGATTAAAGGCGCTCACTGATGTTCCAGTGTTGATTGGCGTCGGAGTATCGAACGCGCAGCAAGCGGTCGAAGCGACAGCTGTGGCTGATGGGGTGGTAATGGGTGCTTCTGTCATGCGTCGACTGGTTGAGCATGATGCCGATGCAGTTGGGGAGTACGTCGGAGAAGTGCGCAAGGCGCTCGATCTATCTAGCGGATTGAAGTAGTTTCATCTCATGTTGAAAGAAGGGTCGATCGCTCCGGCTATTGAATTGCTCGATCAGAACGGCAAGAAACTGACACTGAAGAAATATGCAAAACGTAAGGTGCTGGTGTATTTCTACCCAAAGGCAGACACGCCTGGTTGCACGGAACAGTCTTGTGGTCTGCGAGATATTGCTGATCAAATCGGTCGTACGGTAGTTATCGGCATCAGCCCGGATCTTCCCGCAAAGCAATTGAAATTTGATGAAAAATACGAACTTGGTTTTCCTCTGCTTTCAGATGCTGAAAATAAGGTTGCCAAGGCATACAAAGTGTGGAAGAAGAAGTCCATGTACGGACGCGAATACATGGGTATTGAGCGGTCGGCTTTCCTCATTGGTGCTGATGGCACGATTCTGAAAGCGTGGTACAAGATTTCTCCGAAAGATACTCCGGTGAAATTGCTGGAAGCATTGGGCAAGTAATGGCATTTCCGAAGCCAACCGAACTTATTGCCCATCGTGAGCCATTTATTTTCGTGGACGAAATTACTGAACTAACTCCGGGAATATCCGCATCAACCATTTGGAAATTGACGGGTAATGAATGGTTTTTCGCTGGGCACTTTCCAAGTCGACCAACTTTGCCTGGTGTCCTGATGTGTGAAGCGATCGCTCAAACAGGCGCGCTTGCCATTGTGAGTGATCCGAAGTTTTTCGGAAAACTGCCGCTCTTTGGAGGTCTCGACGGCGCACGTTTTCGACGTCAGGTGCTGCCAGGAGACACGCTCGAAATTTCAGCCAGCATCGGACGGATGTCGGCACGAGCAGGCAAGGGATCAGGAGTCGCAAAAGTGAACGGAGAGATCGCCTGTGAATGCGAGCTGCTGTTCGTCGTTGTTGACGCGTGATTTATTTGTAAGGCGAAATAATCACGGAACCGTTGTGGCCGCCGAAACCAAAGTTGTTTGAAATGGTTGGTCCTGGCTCCCATGGACGGGCAGACCCAGTAACAACGTCAATGTTCATGTCTTCACTTATTGAATGCGTACCAGCGGTAGGTGGAATCAACTTCTTTTCCATGCTGAGCAAAACTGCAGCGGCTTCCAATGCCCCTGCAGCACCGAGAGGGTGCCCAGTTACGCCTTTGATCGATACAACTGGAACGGTGCTCTTACCAAAGACTCTCTCAATAGCTTGAGCCTCAGCTGCGTCATTGAGCGGCGTGCTGGTGCCGTGAGCGTTGATTTGTTTGATGTCGCCTGCCTGCAAACCGGCGTCATCGAGCGCCAATTGCATACAACGAGAAGCTCCAACGCCTCCAGGCGACGGAGCAGTGATGTGGTGAGCATCTGCGTTGCTCGCAGCACCAACTATTTCAGCGATGATGGTCGCACCACGCTCGAGCGCAAGGTCTAAGCGTTCGAGAACAAATACTGCCGCGCCTTCGCCCATGATGAAACCATCACGAGTCGCATCGAATGGTTTGCTCACCAATGTGCTGGAGAGAGCGGTCATGTTGCTGAATCCCGCTAGCGCAGTAATAGTCGCAGCGCTTTCCGCTCCTCCCGTTACTACCGCTTCACAGCGACCCCAGGCAATAAGCCTTGCTGCGTTACCAATGGCGTGTGTTCCAGCAGCGCATGCCGTGCAAATTGTTTCAGCCGGACCTTGGAATCCATAGCGCATGGATATCGCGGCTCCAGATGCGTTTGACATCATCATGGGGACAAGGAATGGTGAAACTCGACGTTCGCCTTTTTCAACGCGAGTGACCACGTTTTCTTCCAGAGTACGCAAGCCACCGATGCCGGTTCCGAAAATGGTCCCTATGCGCGTGTGGTCGTACGGCAATTCGCCAGACTGAGCCAATGCTTCACCAGCGGCGGCTAGAGCAAACTGTTCGCAGCGGTCCGAGCGACGTGCATCTTTCGGGTTGTCAAAGTATGGAAGCGGATCCCAATTTTCGATTTCGATCGATTTCGCTCCGGCGAAGCCAGGTCCTAATAGGCCTGCCCAAAAAGCTTCTTTGCCGATGCCGCATGGAGCAACCACTCCGTAACCGATGATGGCAACGCGATGTCCTGCTCCTTGCATGCGAAGCGCGACCTGGGGGACTTACTTGACTTTTGAAGTGACGAGCGCGAAGGCTTTGCCGACCGTGTCAACACCCTCGAGGTCGGATTCAGGAACTTCAATACCGAATTCTTCTTCAAGTGCCATGACCAATTCAACCAAATCGAGGCTGTCTGCATCGAGGTCATCTCCGAAACTTGCCTCAAGTGTGATCTTTGAAGCATCTACTGACAACACATCAACTGCGCACTTCGTAAAACGTACAAACAGGTCTTCGCTCATGATTATCTCCTTGGGATTCGTTGCGCAAACAGAGTACTACGCGGTGAACGTGAAACGGTTTAATGACCCATGCCGAGCCCGCCATCAACGGGAATTACGGCGCCCGTGATGTATGCGGCAGCAGGGCTTGCGAGAAATGTCACAACTGCAGCTATTTCGTCCACAGTTCCAGTGCGACCGAGCGGTACGGCCGACGCGAGTTCTTCGAGACGTTTTTCGCCCAGCGCTGCAGTCATGTCAGTGTCGATCGGGCCAGGAGCAACCACGTTGACTGTGATTGATCGAGAACCCAATTCACGTGCAAGAGATCGGGCAAGACCGACTAGACCTGCTTTGCTCGCCGAATAATTTGCCTGACCTGCAGATCCGAGCAACGCGACAACACTTGACATCAAAATAATTCGACCAGAACGAGCGCGAAGCATTCCTTGGGTTGCACGCTTACACACTCGATACGCAGCTGTGAGGTTGGCATCAATTACCGATGCGAAGTCATCTTCACCCATACGCAAGAGGAGTCCGTCGCGCGTGATGCCAGCATTCGATACGAGCACTTGCACCGGACCGAACTTTTCTTCGATTGCTTTAAATGCGTTATCGACGTCTTCTGCTTTCGTCACATCACACTTCACAGCAAAAAATTCCCCTGGTGGCGGTGAAGAGTTATAAGTGACAGCAACATGATCACCAAGTGCCGCGAAATGTTGTGCGCAGGCAAGTCCGATTCCACGAGATCCGCCGGTGATGAGAACAACTCGTGGCGATGCCGATTCAACTGTCATGCTCGAAGTCCCTTTCCATTCCAGCGGATGACTGCACTTGCAGCTGTCATGCCGGCACCAAAACCAACTACTAATACCAAGTCACCCTCGCGCAAAGTTCGACCGCTCATCGGTCCGCCATTCGCAGCATCGAACAGAGCTAATGGAATTGATGCAGACGAAGTGTTCCCGGTTTCATGCAACACCGTGCTTGTGCGCTCCATAGGGATTCCGAGCCTGTCGCATGCAGCGCTAATGATTCGTGTGTTCGCCTGGTGGGGGACAATGAGCGCGATGTCGTCAGCTGTCACACCTGCAACTTGCATTGATTTTTGAGCGGAATCAACCATGATGCGCACTGCGCGTCGAAACACTTCTTTGCCGTCCATATGAATGTTGCCGCCAATTTCGGCATACAACAGGTCCTCGGCAGATCCATCAGCATCTAAATCCCAGCCGAGCAACTCGCTTGGACCATGAGTTGCTTCGATAACGGCTGCACCTGACCCATCAGCAAACAGGATTGCCGTATTGCGATCAGTCCAGTCTGTAATGCGCGACAAAGTATCAGTACCAATGAGGAGCACTTTTTTCGATCCCATCGCGATCAGTCCATGAGCGACAACTAATCCGTAAACAAAACCTGAACATGCGGCATTGATGTCGAATGCTCCGCATTTCAAGCCAAGCAAGTTTTGTACTGTGGCCGAAGTGGCTGGCACTTGACGATCAGGAGTCGTTGTCGACAGTACTAATGCATCTATTTGATCGGGTAAAACCCCAGCCATCTCCATGGCAATCCGCCCGCTTTCTACAGAAAGGTCAGCGGTTGACCCTCCAATGTGGCGCCGATGAATTCCCGTACGTTCGCGGATCCATTCGTCAGTGGTATCCATGGTCTTTGACAGGTCTTCATTCGTCACAATTTTCGACGGAAGGGCAGTGCCCCACCCAGTGATAACGCCACCAATGGCGTGTTGAGGAATGATTGGCATGCCGTTAAACCTTAGTGAGTTCGTAGCCAGGCAATTGGCTGGTGAGCAGTAACGCGTTCGCCGTCAACAGCAATGAAGTTTTGTAACACTCCTGAAAACGGTGAACGAACCTCAGCGTCTCCGACATGACCAATGATCTGACCAACTTCAATTCTGGAGTTATTCGAAATTGTTGAGATGTTTTGGAATAGACCGGCAGCAGGTGAAACAACCATGCGCTCAACTGCAAAGAGATGTTCGCCTTCGTGAACGGAGCCTGGAGGCAGAGTTGCCGTTGGTTGAAGCGCACCGATCCACTCGATCAATTTGTCGAGATCGTCGGGTGTTGCAACGCTGATTGATTTGGATCCCTCCAGCGTTCGCTTTGCCATTCCGGTGAGCACTCCACCTGGTCCGAGTTCGATAAATCCGACTATCCCGGCTTCGGCCATGGTGAGTAGACAGTGTTTCCAGCGCACGGGAGAGGAGAGTTGGGCAGAGAGCAACGTTGACCATTCTTCGCCGCTGTCATGGGCCCGTGCATCGACATTGCTCACGACGGGCACTTCAATGTTGCGAGGTTTGGCGAGAGCAATTGCCTCACGCAGGCGTTCACGTGCGCTCGACATGTACGGCGTATGAAAGGCGCCTGATACCGGAAGAGCCATAATTCGTTTCGCTCCGAGAGCTTTAGCTTGTTCGCTTGCTTTCGCAACACCTTCGACTGAACCTGCGATCACAATTTGACCAGGCGCATTGAAGTTTGCGACCCATACATCACTGTCTGCAAGCCGGCAAGCCGTTTCTACTTCGTCATCATCAAGACCAAGTACTGCAGCCATAGTTCCGGGAGATTCCGAACCGGCATCGTGCATTGCATCTGCTCTCGCAACAACAAGGCGAATACCTTCGTCGAATCCGAGCGCTCCAGTTGCAGCAAGAGCGGTGTACTCACCAAGGCTGTGACCGGCACACAAACTTGGTTCAATGCCGAGCCGCTCCACAGCATCGAGCACCATGAGTGATGAAACGAATGTCGTGAGTTGAGCGTTGCGCGTGTCCTTCAGTTCCTCGGCGTCTGCTTCGAGGAGGAGCCTGCCAACATCGCGGCCCGAAATGTCGGACGCTTCAGCAACCAGTTCCCAGCTGTCATGGCCAACCCAGGGCTGGCCCATGCCGGGGCGCTGTGATCCTTGACCTGGAAAGGTGAACGCAAGCATGTCGGGGTCAAGCGTAGAACTTCCAAGGGCTCGGTACGCTGTTTCCCACTTCACTCAAGCCCGAGTGGCGGAACGGCAGACGCGACGGACTCAAAATCCGTTATTCGAAAGGGTGTGTGGGTTCAACTCCCACCTCGGGCACCAACATGGACACTCCTACACTCGCTGATGTGAACATTCGCGGTGTTGCCCAGAGGATCATTGAAAAGCGGCTTCGCCGAAATTCAGAGAATTTGAAGCAACTACAGATCGAACTCACCGTGCTAGACGAGCAGCTTGCTGCATTGAGTGATGATGCAAATGATAAAGAAATGCGAAGTTTGGTTTCTGAAACGCCACTGGCCTTGCATGAATTTCGAGAAGCGCAAAAACATGTGGACGCGTTGCAGGATCAACGCAATTTTCTCGTTCTCGCAATCGCTGAGCAGAAGCAAAACCAAGACGACTTGTTAGACAAATTGGGGAGCAACTGATGACAAATCAAATTCGAATTGTCGTTGCAGAAGATGAAGCAATCATTCGATTGGACTTAGTCGAAACTTTGCAAGAAGAGGGGTACAACGTCGTTGCTGACACCGGACGTGGTGACACGGCGATTGATCTCGTGCGCGAACACAAACCTGACGTCGCAATTTTCGATATCAAAATGCCTGGTCTCGATGGCCTTGCTGCAGCGCGAGTGGTGTCGGCAGAAAAAATTTGCCCGGTTGTCATGCTGACCGCCTTTAGCCAGCGGGAAGTCATCGAGCAAGCACGCGATGCTGGCGCATTGGCTTACCTTGTCAAACCGTTTCAGAAAACCGATTTGGTCCCTGCCATCGAACTAGCAATCGGACGGTTTACCGAAATGAAGTTGCTCAGTGGTGAACGCGATGCGCTCGATGAGCAACTGCAACTTCGCAAAGTGCTCGACCGCGCAAAGGGAGTGCTCATCGATTCGTTCTCCATGACCGAGCAGGCAGCCTTTGATTTCATTCAAAAAGGAGCCATGTCGACGCGCTCCAGAATGAAAGATGTCGCACAACGAGTGATTGACGGCGACCTCACACCTAATTCGTGATATTCATAACGCTATGAAATTGATGGCGCTTGATGGCAACTCGTTGGCCTACCGCGCATTCTTCGCGTTGCCAACGGATATGGCTACGGCAAGTGGCCAAGTAACGAATTCGGTGTACGGCTTTTGCACCATGTTGAACACCTTGGTGAAGGACCATAAACCAGACGGCGTCATAGTGGTGTTCGATAGGCGAGAGAAGACATTCAGGCATGAGGCTGTGCCGGAATATAAAGCGCAGCGTGAGCAGCAGCCAGACATTTTGTATCAGCAGCTCGACATCATCAAAGAACTACTGGTGTCGTTCGGAATTGCTGTAATCGACGCGGCCGGCTTTGAAGGCGACGATCTGATTGCAACCATCGCTACTCAGGCAGAAGCGCAAGGTGCGGAGTTGATAGTGGTGACGGGAGATCGAGACAGTTATCAACTGGTTAAAGACCCACTGATTCGTGTTCTGTATAACAAGCGAGGTGTCAGCGACTATGCGTTGTATGACGAGGCAGGAATATTCGAGCGCACAGGCGTAACCCCAAGTCAATATCCCGACTACGCGGCTTTACGTGGCGATCCAAGTGACAACTTGGAAGGTGTGCCCGGAGTTGGAGAGAAGACTGCGGCAAGGCTCATCAATCAATACGGATCACTCGATTCAATATTCGACGCTGCAGATGCGCAAACGCCGAAGTTGAAGGAATCGCTACATGCAAGCCGTGAGCGGGTTACGCGAAACGCAAAGATCATGGTGCTGAGGCGCGATGCACCTCTCGGAATCAATGTGTTGGAGTCTGTACCAAAACCGAACGTTGCAGCGTTGCAAAAATGGTTTGAGACGTTGGAATTCAAATCGATGCTCGCCCGAACCAAGGACGCATTCTCGCGTTTCATTGCTGATGTTCCCGAACAGGCAACTGAACAACTGTTTGATCAAACCTCTGCTGCTATCGAAGTTGCGACAACGTTTGCGAAGAATTCGGCCGAAGCGTTTTCTGCGCTCGATACTGCCGATGGTGACTACGGCATTGTTTTTGCTGCTGGTTGGCTGAATGAAGACCATCGAGCGCTTGATGGCATTGCCGTAGTGGTTGACCAAATTCAAAATGAAGTTATGTGGATTCCAGCGCACATTGCCGAGGACAAAGCCGTGCTGGCCCGATTCTCCAAGACTGCTTGTATTTCGGGTCACCATGTAAAGCCAATGTTGCGATGGTTTTTGGATCGCAATGTCGACATTCCAAAGATTGGCTTTGACACAGCTATTGCCGCCTACTTGCTTGAACCGGCGCAATCGAAATTGGAAGCGCACGAAGTCCTAGCTCGTTACACCGATGATCGCATTGGCGCACGTTTAGATAACTTGACTGACGATGGTCAGTTGAGCTTCGATGCCCAGGTGTCCAATGCTTCAGCAGATGCATCAAACATCGCTGTAGCGGTGGCGCGCGTGATACCTGCACTTGCTAAAGAGATTGGGGCGCAAGGTGTTGGTGAATTGTTCAACGACGTAGAGCTTCCGCTTATTCGAGTACTGGCAAAGATGGAGCACGTAGGAGTACTCGTAGACAAGAAGCAGCTGACCTCGATTAACGAGCATCTGGTGCGAGAGACGAAACGATTGACGGTGATTCTGCACGAATTGGCTGGAAAATCCTTCAATCTCAATTCGCCTACACAGCTTCGCCAGATCTTGTACGAGGAGAAGAAGCTCTCTCCAGGCAAGAAGACAAAAACTGGCTTCAGCACCGATGCTGCGACGCTGGAAAAAATTAGAGATCAGTGGCCTGAATTTATTGATCAACTGTTGGAATACAGAGAGTTTGAGAAACTGCGAGGAACTTACGGCCAAGGGTTGCTTGATGCCGTTCAAGCAGACGGTCGCATTCATGCAACGTTCAATCAAACCGTTGCTCGTACGGGAAGGTTAAGTAGCGACGCTCCAAACCTGCACAACATTCCCATTCGGTCTGAAGAAGGAAAGGTATTCCGAACAGCATTCGTGCCGCGCGAAGGTTGTGTGTTCATGGTTGCGGACTATAACCAAATTGAACTTCGTTGCATTGCTCACCTGGCTGACGATCCTGGACTCATTGATGCGTTTACTCGCGGAATTGATATTCACAGCGCTACAGCGGCTCGGGTATTCGGTGTTGATGCCTCGGAAGTCACTTCCGACATGCGCTCGCAAGCGAAGATGATTTCGTACGGTCTTGCATACGGAATGGAAGCTTTCGGTCTGAGTCAGCGGCTTGGAGTTGGAGTTGGCGAAGCGAGCGAAATTCTTGATGCATATTTCGCTGCATTCCCAAATGTGAAGCAGTACATGGACGACACCATTGAGGAAGCCCGCGCGAAGGGGTACACCGAAACGCTGTTTGGTCGACGTCGACAAATTCCAGAACTGAATAATCCAAACTTTCGTATTCGTCAAGCAGGTGAGCGCCAAGCAATGAACGCTGGAATTCAGGGACTTGCTGCAGATATTTTCAAGATTGCACTCGTTCGTATCGACGCGGCAATTGCAAAAGCGAAATTGCAGAGCGCGGTCATCTTGCAAGTGCACGACGAAGTAATTGTGGAATGTCCAGTAGCGGAGCGTGACAAGGTGAACGAGATCGTGCTCCACGAGATGAAGAATGCTGCAACTTTGAAAGTTCCACTTGAAGTGAATGCTGCTTGGGGAGATAGTTGGGCGTCGGCTAAGGCGTAATGACATGACTGGTCGCGAACATTGGTTTGAAGATTTAGCCAGTCACATGAAGGCCACATATTTGAGGTATGCATTCACCAAAGGAACAGTGCAGGAAGTCGACTTCATTCTTGAAACAACTGGCGCAGCAAATGGAAGTTCATTTATTGATGTTGGTTGCGGACCAGGGCGTCACAGCCTCGAACTTGCGCGCAGAGGAATGCAAGTTCAAGGAATCGACGTAAGCAAAGACTTCATCGACATCGCAAGTCGTCATGCGTCGGAGGAATTTCTGACTAGCGCGAAATTTATGCGGCTTGATGCGCGCTCATTGCAGGATGAGACTTCACTTCATTCACAATTCGATTTCGCAATTTGCTTATGTCAGGGTGCTTTTGGTCTGATGGTTGACGATCGGCAAGATGTCGACATTTTGACTGGAATTCGAAAGTGCTTGAAACCCAGCGGTGTCATTGTGTTGTCGGCCTTCAATGCGTACTTTTCGGTTAAACATCATGATGGCGCAGATTTTGACGCCATGAGTGGTGTCAGTCACGAAACGACAGAAATTCGCAATGACCAAGGAGAAGTCAAAAGCGTTGATTTATGGACGGGTTGCTATACGCCAAGGGAATTGCGTCTTGTGTTCGACCTGGCAGGGTTTGACATCTTGAGTATCTCCAGTGTTGAGCCAGGGCAGTTTTCCTCTGCAGAATGCAGCACCGAATTGCCTGAATTCCTGGTCATCGCCAAGTCCAGGTAGGGCAGTCGCTGATAGCGTGATTCCCCTGTCCTACCGCCGGTAGGGCCTCTCGCAAGAGGGACCATCTCTCCTATCCACCGAAAGTACGTACCAATGTCTGATCTACAAACCATGCAATCCCCACCAATGGGAACCTTCGACTCAGAAGGAAATTACACACCGCGCAAAATTACTGAGCGTGACCTTTCGCAGTCATTTGCTGACGCGATTAGCGGAACTCTTGTTGAACTCAAAGACGGACAACTTGTTACAGGAACTGTTGTACGCATCACCCGTGACGAAGTACTCGTCGAAATCGGTTACAAAACCGAAGGCGTCATCCTTGCCCGCGAATTGTCAATTCGTAACGACATTGATCCAAACGAGATTGTGAAGTTGGGCGAGAAGATCGAAACACTCGTTCTTACCCTTGAAGACAAAGAAGGCCGTTTGTTGCTTTCGAAGAAGCGTGCGCAATACGAGCGCGCTTGGGGCGACATTGAAAAAGTTAAGGCAGCCGATGGAACCGTTGAAGGTTTGGTCATCGAAGTTGTTAAGGGTGGACTCATCGTGGACATCGGTCTTCGCGGATTCCTTCCTGCATCACTTGTTGAGTTGCGTCGCGTACGTGACTTGGCTCCGTACATCGGCCAGCGAATCACTGCAAAGATTCTTGAACTCGACCGCAATCGCAACAACGTTGTGCTTTCACGTCGTACATTGCTCGAGCAGAATCAGCGTGGAGCTCGTGACGAGTTTTTGACTCATCTCAAGGTTGGTGAAGTGCGTACAGGTCGCATTTCGAGTGTGGTTGCATTCGGTGCATTCGTTGACTTGGGCGGCATGGATGGACTCATCCACGTTTCCGAGTTGTCGTGGAAGCATGTTGACAACCCAACAGCAGTGGTCAATATTGGCGACGAAGTGACGGTAAAAGTTCTTGAAGTTGACATGGACCGTGAGCGCATCAGCCTCTCATTGAAGGCAACTCAGCAAGATCCTTGGCAAGAATTTGCTAATGGTCACCAGGTTGGTCAATTGGTCTACGGCCGTGTTACCAAGTTGGTTCCATTTGGTGGATTCGTACAGGTTGGAGACGGAATTGAAGGCCTCGTGCACATTTCCGAAATGTCTGCACACCATGTTGAAGCACCAGAGCAAGTTGTCACACCGGGCGAAGAGTTGTGGGTCAAGATCATCGATCTCGATCTCGCACGTCGTCGCATCAGCTTGTCAATTAAGCAAGCTGCTGAAGGTGGAGAACTCGCCGAGGAATATCGCGGTCAATTCCAAGTTGACGATCAGGGCAACTGGGTTGGCGGCGATGACAGTGCACGCGAAGCAGCATGGTCAGAGTATTTCGACACCGCAGCAACATCTGAAGCACCAGCAGAAGCTGCTGCTGAAGTTCCTGCCGTAGAACCAGAAGCACCAAGCGCTTAGTTTTCTGTAGTTGCGCTCGTCAGGGGGCGAGCGCAACTCAGATGTTCATCGGAGACATATGAAATTGATTGGGCTAACAGGCGCAATTGGATCAGGTAAGTCTTCGGTATCTTCGCTGTTCGCGCGCAAAGGTGCGGTCATCATTGACGGCGATGGTATTGCAAGGCATCTGCAACAAAAGGGCTCTGCAACATTGCAGAAGATGGTTGATGAATTTGGTGACATCTTGCTGGGATCCGGTGAACTCGATCGCGCAAAGGTTGCGCAGCTGGTATTCGGCGATGCTGAAATGCTGAAGCGGCTGAACGCAATCATGCACCCAGCGATTGGAGAAGAAATTCTTCGTCAGATCGAAATGAACATGGCCACAGAGAATGTTGTCGTTTTGGACATGCCGCTACTCGTTGAAAATCCTCGTGAAGGAATGTCAGGACTGGTCGTTGTCGATGTAGACCCAGAAATAGCAATCTCACGACTTGTTCAGTTTCGGAACATGAACGAAGACGACGCGCGACGTCGAATGGCAAGTCAGGCAAGCCGCGAAGACAGATTGAAAGTTGCTGATCGCGTTATTGATAACAGTGGCAGTCCTGAAGCACTTGGCCCACTAGTAGAAGATGTGTGGGATTGGTTTGCAACCTTGCCGAATGCGCAAGCAGGCGCTGGCTCGCTTGCACAAAAGAGCAAATAGTGACCGTTGACAATCAGCGCTTTCAGGTTGTATCGGATTACCAACCGGCAGGTGATCAACCAAAAGCAATTGCTCAGTTGTCGGCGGCTATCGAGCGTGGAGATAGGTTCCAAACCCTGCTTGGCATTACCGGGTCGGGAAAATCGGCAACCGTTGCGTGGACTATTGAACAGGTGCAGAGGCCGACGCTGATCCTTGCTCCGAACAAGAGCCTTGCCGCGCAGTTAGCGCAAGAAATGAAAGAGTTCTTCCCAAAGAACCGCGTTGAGTATTTCGTCAGCTATTACGACTATTACCAACCTGAGGCGTACATCGCATCTAGCGACACCTTTATTGAAAAGGATTCTTCGGTCAACGATGAAATTGATCGACTGCGTCATTCGGCAACTGCAGCGTTGCTCACACGACGCGACACCATTGTTGTTGCATCAGTGAGTTGCATCTACGGAATGGGAAACCCGGAGGAATACCGCGGCAACCTGTTGGAGCTACATGTTGGTGTTGATTACGACCAAAGAAGCTTGCTGCGTCGACTGGTAGACCTGCAATACGATCGCAACGACATGACACTCGGACGTGGCAACTTTCGCGTTCGTGGAGACACTATTGAAGTGCAGCCGGCTTATGACGAAACAGTTACTCGTATCGAGATGTTTGGTGACACCGTTGAAAGAATTACCATCGTTGACGCTTTGACCGGTGAAACAGTGAACGACATGAGCGAGGTATTGATCTTTCCTGCTACTCACTATGTTGCTGGAGATGAGCGCATGCGCAAGGCTGTAGTTGGAATCGAACACGAATTGCAGGTTCGCCTCAAGCAGTTCGAAACAGAAGGAAAATTGCTAGAGGCTCAGCGTCTCAGAATGCGCACGCAATACGACTTAGAAATGATTGCGGAAGTCGGTTTCTGTAACGGCATTGAGAACTACTCCATGCACATTGACGGTCGTTCTCCTGGCGAACCGCCCTTTACCTTGCTTGACTATTTTCCCGACGACTATTTGCTGGTTGTCGATGAAAGCCACGTGACTATTCCACAGTTGCACGGCCAGTTCGCTGGTGATCGAAGTCGCAAGGCAACGCTTATTGAACATGGCTTCCGGTTGCCTTCTGCCGCTGATAACCGTCCGTTGCAATTTGAGGAAGCGATGCAAAGGATTAATCAATGCATCTTTCTTTCAGCAACGCCAGCAAAGTTTGAGATTGCAACGAGTCAGCAAGTTGTAGAGCAGATCGTTAGGCCAACGGGCTTGGTTGATCCCGAAGTAGTTGTGAAGCCTACAAAGGGTCAAATCGACGACATCATCGAGATGGTCAACGGCAGGGTTGAAGTTGGCGATCGAGTCCTGATTACAACACTGACCAAGAAGATGGCCGAAGACTTAAGCGAATATCTGCTCGAACAAGGGCTAAAAGTTCGCTATTTGCATTCAAACATTGACACGATTCAGAGAATCGAAATTCTTCGCGCGTTGCGACTTGGCGAGTTCGACGTCCTCGTAGGAATCAACTTGCTCCGTGAAGGCCTTGACCTTCCTGAAGTTTCGCTGGTGGCAATTTTGGATGCTGACAAAGAAGGGTTCCTGCGTAGCGAAACCTCTCTCATTCAGATGATTGGACGTGCTGCTCGAAACGTGAATGGGCAGGTGGTGATGTATGCAGATAAGCGCACCCCATCAATGGATCGAGCCATAGGAGAAACACAGCGCCGTCGCGAAAGGCAAATTGCATACAACAAAGAACACGGCATCAATCCGCAGACGATTCGTAAAGCTGTTGGAGATATTTTGTCGGTGTTACGACCTTCTGAAGGTTCGTTGTCCACGGCTAAGAGCGGACGACGTGACCGCGAACGCGAAAAGGTCGTGAACGAATTGCGCTCGCTGCCGCAGCAGGAACTTGGTCGACTCATCCAGACTCTTGAGGAAGAAATGAATCTGGCGGCTTCAGAATTGAAATTCGAATATGCGGCGCGTTTGCGCGACGAAATGAAGGATTTGCGACGTGAACTACGCGACGCGAAGTAGCCAGTAAGTAGTCTGCTTGCCATGCCTCCAGCGAAAAAGAAGCCTGTGTACTCAGCTGGTGTTATTTCTGTCCGTGGCGCTCGCGAACACAACCTAAAGAACATCAACGTTGAAGTTCCGCGCGACAAACTCATTGCACTTACAGGACTCTCGGGAAGCGGAAAAAGCAGCCTGGCATTCGACACCATCTATGCAGAGGGGCAACGCAGATACGTTGAGTCGCTCAGTGCCTATGCGCGTCAATTTCTTGGCCAAATGGATAAACCCGACGTTGATGTGATCGAGGGTTTATCGCCGGCTATTTCCATCGATCAAAAGACAGCGTCGAAGAATCCACGTTCAACCGTTGGAACAATCACCGAGATCTATGACTACTTGCGATTGTTGTGGGCTCGAATCGGTATCCAACATTGCCCGAAGGATGGCATTGCGCTGCAGCGTCAAACGCCTCAGCAAATTGTGGACCGAATTTTGGAGTTGCCGACTGGAACTCGATTCCAGGTGTTGGCCCCAGTTGTTCGTGGACGCAAAGGCGAGTACGAGAACTTGCTCGGTGAACTCCTTGCGCAGGGCTACACCCGCGCTCGAATCGATGAGCAAGTTGTCGATATCTCTGAGTTTTTGAAGAAGGGCGACAAACTCGCACGCTACGAAAACCACAGCATCGACATTGTCGTCGACCGCCTCGTTCAGAAAGCTGGCATTAATCGACGATTGACTGACAGCCTCGAAACCGCTTTGAAACTTGCAGATGGTGTTGCGGGCATCGAAATTATGAGTGGAAAGACTGATGAGCAAGGTGAAGTCATTACGTTCAGCCAGCACATGGCATGTCCGAAGTGCAGTGCGAGTTTTGACGAACTTGCTCCCCGAAACTTTTCGTTTAACTCACCCTTTGGTGCTTGTGAAACCTGCTTGGGGTTGGGAACTCGTTACGAAGTTGAAGAGGAACTGGTAGTCCCGGATCCGGAGTTGTCCATTCTGCAAGGAGCGATAGCTCCATGGCGTTCAGCCCATACGCAGTATTTCCAGCGAATGCTCGAAGCTGTTGCAGAAGAACACTCGATCCCACTGAACGTGAAATGGGAAAAGCTTTCCGACAAGAACAAGAACATCATCATGCACGGAGCGGGTGAAGCACTGATGGTGAAGTACAAGAATCGATACGGTCGATCGCGCGAATACAGCACTTCGTATGAGGGTGTAGTCCCGTGGATTAAACGGCGACACGAAAGTGCGGAAGGTGATTACTCGCGCGAACAATTTGAGAGTTATATGCGCGAGGCTCCTTGCAAAGCTTGCAAAGGGCAACGATTAAAGCCGGCTTCCCTTGCTGTAAAAGTGAATGGTAAGAGTCTGAGCGAAATATGTGATTTGTCAATTGGCAAGTCGGCGGAATTTCTTAAGGGACTGAAACTTGGTGATCGCGACAAGATGATTGCTGAGCGCATTACCAAAGAGATCAATTCCCGTCTTGGATTCTTGCTCTCTGTAGGCCTTGACTACCTCACGTTGTCTCGTGCCGCTGCAACACTGGCCGGTGGTGAAGCGCAACGAATTCGTTTGGCCAGTCAAATTGGTTCAGGACTTGTTGGAACTCTGTATGTTCTTGACGAACCGAGTATTGGTTTGCACCAACGCGATAATCATCGTCTGATTGAAACACTGATTCGTCTACGTGATCTGGGAAACACGGTGATGGTTGTGGAACACGATGAAGACACCATTCGCGCTGCCGACTGGATCGTAGACATTGGCCCTGGAGCGGGTGAACACGGTGGCGAGGTGGTGTACAGCGGCGAAGTATCTGGTATCGAAAAGGTGGCCAAGTCGATCACTGGTCAATATCTCAGTGGTAAACGCTTTGTGCCAGTGCCTGCTGAACGACGAGCGCCACAAAAAGGCTGGCTCACCATTCGTGGTGCTCGTGAGCACAACTTGCAAAACCTCACCGCAAAGATTCCATTGGGTTTATTTGTTGCAGTAACCGGTGTTTCGGGAAGCGGAAAGAGCACGTTAATTCGCGACATCTTGTTGCCGTCGCTGATGCAGAAGATTTACAAATCCAAAGATGCCCCAGGTAAGCACACGGCTGTTGACGGTGTTCAACACCTAGACAAAGTCATTGATATGGACCAATCACCGATTGGTCGAACTCCGCGTTCAAACCCCGCCACGTACACCGGAGTTTTTGACGACATTCGCAAATTGTTCGCTGGAACACCAGAAGCAAAGGTTCGTGGTTATCAACCTGGACGATTTAGTTTCAACGTACCTGGCGGTAGATGTGAGGCCTGTTCAGGCGACGGAACAATCAAGATCGAAATGGTGTTTTTGCCAGATGTGTACGTGCCATGCGATGTATGCAAGGGCGAACGATACAACCGCGACACGCTCGACATCTTGTTCAAGGGGAAGAACATTTCCCAGATTCTCGATATGCCAATTTCGGAAGCGGTTGATTTCTTCTCAAACCAACCACGTATTGGTCGACACATGCAGACACTGTTGGATGTTGGTTTGGGCTATGTGCGTCTGGGGCAGTCAGCGCCAACGCTTTCGGGAGGCGAAGCACAGCGAGTGAAGCTCGCAGCCGAACTAGCAAAGCGCAGCACCGGTAAAACGATTTACCTTCTAGATGAACCGACGACTGGTTTGCACTTTGAGGATGTTCGACGATTACTTACCGTTCTTGCTCGACTCGTTGAGACGGGAAATACGGTTTTGGTCATTGAGCACAACTTGGACGTCATCAAGACCGCGGACTGGATTATTGACATGGGCCCAGAAGGCGGTGACGGCGGAGGACGAATTATTGCTGAGGGAACTCCGGAAGAAGTGGCCAAAGTAAAAGGAAGCTACACCGGCAAATTCCTTGGTCCGCTGTTGAAAAAGAAGCCGTAGGCAGTGCAACGGCCGTCGATACCCATCCCCGATACGCCGGGTTCGTATCAATTCAAGGACGAACAGGGCGGCGTTATCTATGTTGGCAAAGCAGTAAACCTTCGATCTCGCGTTGGTAGTTATTTCGCCGATCCTCACACGCTCCATCCGCGCACAGCAAAGATGATGTCAGTTGCCACAAGTGTGGAGTGGATTGAGGTTCGCAATGAAGTCGAAGCTCTGATTCTTGAATACAACCTGATTAAGGAGCACCGACCGCGATTCAATATTCGCCTGCGCGATGATAAGAGCTATCCATTTCTCGCAATTACGCTTGATGAAGAGTGGCCACGAGCAATGGTGATGCGTGGCAGACGACGAAAGGGTACGAAGTATTTCGGACCGTACGTCAATGCCTGGGTCATTCGAGACACGCTGGAACTCGTGCTGCGAACGTTCCCGGTGCGCACATGTTCTAACGGTGTCTTCAAGCAACACAATCGTCTTGGTCGTCCGTGTTTGCTGTTCCATATTGAAAAGTGCAGCGGCCCATGTGTTGGCAATGTAGAAGCCCAGCAGTATTCAAAATATGTGCACGACCTTCAGCGGTTTTTGAACGGCGATTCAGACGAAATCGTGAACAAAATCGAATTGGAAATGAAGGAAGCGTCAAAGATCCAAGATTTTGAACGAGCAGCAGTGTTCAGAGATCGACTCACGCACATCAACAAGGCGCTTGAACGACAGCAAATGGTCGGAGATCAATCAGAGAACATTGATGTCATCGGAGTTGCTGATGATGAATTTGAAGCTTCCGTACAAGTATTTTATGTACGGCGAGGACGAGTGATGGGTCGTAACGGATTCATTCTCGACAAAGTCGAAGATGTGAGCTCAGGTCAATTGATGGACAGAATCCTCGAAAGCATTTACGGGGATGCGCCACCACTTGGCGTTCCAAAGGAAGTTCTGGTGTCTCAAGCTCCAGAAAGTCTGTTGGCGATGGAGGAATGGTTAGAGAAAGAACGTGGAACCAAAGTTGAAATTCGAGTTCCATCTCGTGGAGACAAACGGGAATTGCTTGCGACTGTCGTAAAAAATGCAACAGATGAGTTTGCTCGACATCGAATGAAACGCGCGTCCGATCACAACAGTCGCAGTCGGGCCCTTACAGAATTGCAGGATTTGCTGAATTTGCCAGAAGCTCCGTTGCGCATTGAGTGTTACGACATGGCGCACCTGCAGGGAACTGACTATGTGGGGAGCATGGTGGTGCTTGAAGACGGTCTTCCGGTTAAACGCGAGTATCGCAAATTCAAGATTAAGGATGTTCCAGGAAATGATGATTACGCCGCGATGAAAGAAGTTCTCACTCGAAGACTGTCTGCATATATCGCGGAACGTGATATGACAGTTGAACAAAGAGGCGATCGTCCTGGAAAGTTTGCCTATCCGCCGCAATTGATTCTTGTTGACGGTGGGAAAGGTCAACTCGGTGTGGCAATTGAAGTGATTAGTGAACTTGGTTTAGAGCATGAGATCCCTGTTGCGTCATTGGCTAAACGTCTTGAAGAGGTGTTTGTCCCGAATAAGGCAGATGCGGTAGATGTGCCTCGCGGAAGTGATGCATTATTCATTTTGCAAGTGATTCGCGACGAAGCTCACCGTTTTGCTAACTCATTTCATCGCGAATTGCGCGGAAAGCGGATGACAAAGGGCGCTTTAGATGGAGTAGCCGGACTGGGTGAGGCGCGCAAGAAAAGGCTCATTGCTCACTTCGGCAGTGTTGCAGCTGTAAAAAAGGCATCGCTCGATAACTTGTTGACACTTGGCTGGCTACCAGAACCAGTCGCACGCGAAGTCTTCAAACACATACACGGGTAGCCTTTTCACGTGGCCGATATTCTGCTCATCGTTGGTCTATCCGGCGCTGGTCGGTCCCAAGCTGCAGATGATCTTGAAGATCTCGGTTGGTTCGTCGTAGACAATATGCCGATCACCCTTGTGGACAAGGTGGTTGAGCTTGCTGAAAATGGGGCAGAAGATTTACAACTTGCACTCGTGCTCGGTACTCCATCCAATCAAACAAACGCAATCGACGTAGTTGCGAATTTGCGCGAAGCTGGACATCGCGTTCGTATTTTGTATCTAGATGCTTCGACCGCAGAGTTGGTGAAGCGTTACGGAACCACACGTCGCAAACATCCACTGAGTAGCGCTACAACCAGTGTTGAAGAAGCAATTCTTAAAGAACGTTCAATGCTCGAATTGGTTAAGGGTTCCGCAGACCTAGTAATCGATACGTCATCACTCAATGTGCATCAATTGAAGTCCCAGATTTATGATTTGTTTGCTCCTGTTGGCGGCAAAGATGTCATGCAGTTGACGGTTGAATCGTTTGGTTACAAACATGGAATTCCATTGGACGTTGATCTTGTATTCGATGTCCGTTTTTTACCGAACCCACATTGGGACGAATCGCTTCGGCCATTGAGTGGGTTAGATCAACCGGTTTCAGATTTCGTTCTCCAACAACCGCTGGCACTCGAGTTCGTTGAGAAGATTGACGCGTTGTTCGGAATGCTGCTTCCTGCTTACCGAGCTGAGGGCAAGAGTTACTTGACCGTGGCTATCGGTTGCACGGGTGGTCGACACCGATCGGTTGCGATTGCTGAAGAGATTGGGCGAAAGTTCGTTCAATTAGGGCATCACCCGCGGGTAATTCACCGAGATATCGCCCGATAGTCACGCGGTTGCTAATGTCTGCCTCTATGGCAAACACTCCAATTCGCGTAGGTATCAATGGTTTTGGTCGCATAGGACGTAACTTCTTTCGTGCAGTGCAAGCAGCAAATGCGCCGATTGAAATTGTTGCGGTAAACGATCTTGGCAACATCAAGACGATGGCGCACTTGTTGAAGTACGACTCTGTACTTGGCATCTTGCCAAACGACATCAAGCCTGTTGACGACGGCATCAGCATTGATGGCAAAGTTCTGAAAGTGCTCCAGCATCGCGACCCAAAGGATCTCCCATGGGCAGCCCTCGGGGTTGATGTTGTCATCGAATCCACTGGATTCTTCACCGAGCGCGACAAGGCAGCGGCGCATTTAGAAGCCGGTGCTCCAATCGTGATTGTTTCGGCGCCTTCTGCAGGAGCCGATGCGACATTCGTTTTCGGTGTTAACCACCAAGACTTCGACCGCAGCAAGCACAAAGTTGTGTCCAACGCGAGCTGCACCACCAACTGCTTCGTGCCAATGGTGAAGGTGCTTGATGATGCATTTGGTGTGGAAAAAGGATTGATGACAACTATTCACGCTTACACGGGTGATCAGCAATTGGTGGACGGTCCACACAGCGACTTGCGCCGTGCGCGTGGTGCAGCGATCAACATCACTCCGACAGGAACTGGTGCTGCCCGTGCAACAAGCCTGGTGCTCGAATCGATGAAGGGCAAGTTGGATGGAACTTCGTTGCGAGTTCCAGTTCCAACTGGTTCGATCACCGATTTCGTTGCAGTTCTGAAGTCGAGTCCATCAAAAGACGAGATCAATGCAGCCTTTAAAAAAGCCGCTGATGGTCCGTTGAAGGCAGTACTCGAATACACAGACGCCCCGATTGTGTCGAGTGACATCGTTACTAACCCACATTCATGTGTGTTCGACAGTGATCTCACTATGGCAATGGGCAACTTGGTAAAGGTTCTCGGCTGGTACGACAATGAGTGGGGCTATTCAAACCGGCTCGTTGATCTCACCAAGCACATTGGCTCAACGAAGTAATTCGTTTTCTATGACACGAGTTCCATCGTTAGAAGACCTTGGCGATGTCGCAGGTAAGCGCGTGCTAGTTCGTACCGATTTCAATGTGCCAATGGAAGGCCCGGACAACACGCGGGTGATCACCGATGATTTTCGGATTCGCGCCGCCTTGCCAACCATTGAATATTTGACTAGTCGGGGAGCGCAGGTCGTTTGCGCCAGCCATCTTGGTCGACCTAAAGGAACTCCGAATGCGAAGTATTCAATGGCACCTGTGCGAGCTCGGCTTGCCGAATTAGCGCCGGGAGTCGAGTTGTTGGAGAACCTGAGGTTCAACCCGGGCGAAGAAGGCAACGATCCTGCTTTCGTTGCCGAATTAGTTCGTGGAATTGACATGTATGTCGATGATGCTTTTGGTGCGGCTCATCGATCGCACGCGTCAATTGTTGGACCGTCACTTACTTTGCCTTCGGCAGCTGGTCGATTGCTGCAGCGAGAAGTTGAAGTGCTTGGTGAGCTACGCGAGAAGCCGAAGCGCCCGTTTGTAGCCGTTTTAGGCGGTGCAAAGGTGAGCGACAAGATTGGCGTCATCGAAGCGCTCCAGCAACGTGTTGATGCCTTTGTCATTGGTGGCGGAATGTGCTTCACGTTCCTTGCAGCGCAGGGATATCCAGTTGGCGATTCGATATGTGAGCGTGACCAAATTGAGACGTGCAAGAAACTACTTTCGGGGTCTGTTCCGATTCATCTTCCCGAAGACATCAACGGACTTGATGCGCAAGGCGTGTATCAAACTTTTGGAATCCGTTTGCCAGATGGTGCTAAGGGTCTCGACATAGGGCCGGGAACAGCCGCTGCTTTTACCGACATCATCATGGATGCGCGATCGGTTTTCTGGAACGGACCGATGGGGATGTTTGAAGATGCACGTTTCGCCTCCGGAACGAAAACCGTTGCCCAAGCGGTTGCAGACACGAAGGCATTCACCGTTGTCGGAGGTGGTGATTCTGCTGCAGCACTTGCGCAATTCAAACTTGATGACGAAGTCGATCATGTATCTACAGGCGGCGGTGCGTCTCTCGAATTTTTAGAACTCGGAGACCTCCCTGGTCTCGCAGCATTGCGAGGAGCACCAAATGCCAGATAGCACCATTTATCGCAAGCCACTGATCAGTGGCAATTGGAAAATGCATAACAATCACTTCGAGGCGATTCAGAGTTTACAAAAGCTTGCATACCTTCTAACAAAGGATGATTTCAGCGCTGTAGATGTTTCGGTTCATCCTCCTTTTACCGATATTCGAAGTGTGCAGACACTGATCGATGCGGATGAAATGCGCATTCATCTTGGCGCACAAAATTGTCATTGGGAGGAAAAGGGAGCATTCACGGGAGAAGTGGCAGCTGCATTCCTTGCAAAACTGGGTGTGCAATACGTCATTGTCGGTCACAGTGAACGGCGTGAAATATTCGGGGAAACCGATGCCGATGTATCCAAGAAAATTACGACTGTACAAAAACTGAACATGTATCCAATTGTGTGTGTTGGCGAAACGCTTGAAGAACGTGAAGCCGGCAAGACCACGGAGAAAGTAATGAGTCAGGTTCGTGCGGCACTCGTGGGTCGTACGGTCGACCAGGTGTGCAACATGGTGATTGCCTACGAGCCAATCTGGGCCATTGGAACTGGCAGGACGGCAACTGCTGGAGATGCGCAGGCCGTAATCGGTGCAATTCGTGCTCAGGTTTTGGAACTGTCGGGCGAAAAGGCTGCAAGCGCGGTCCGCCTGCAGTACGGCGGAAGTGTGAAAGCTTCCAACATTGCCGAAATCATGGCGCAGCCGGACATTGATGGAGCACTCGTTGGTGGGGCATCCCTTGACCCATCTGAGTTTGCTCGAATCGTGCAATACAGGTCTCGATAGCACCCCGCCCTTGGCGCTTGTAGCCTTGTGTCACATGTCGGGGCGCCTTGTCCCGACCCAATTGGGTTAAAACCCACCTAATCGACGGGGAGGTCGAGAGTGAAGAAAACCAACAAACTCGCTGGAGTTGTCGCTGGTTTCGCAACGTTGTCACTAATTGTGGCAGCTTGTGGAGGCAGTTCATCTAGCAGCAACGCAGGAGCTGCGTTCACAAGCCTCGATGCTTGTGCAACACGCACCTACGACTACACAGCACCAGCTTCAACCAGCAAGGGAATGACTGTCACTTACGACATTTCACCTGCAGCTGTTTGGGAAGATGGATCACCAATCACCGTGGCTGACTTCAAGGCAACTTGGGACGCTTCGTTGAACACACCTGGTTCATTGTCCACAACTGGTTATGACCAAGTGACTTCGGTTGAAGCAGGAACTAGCGATAAGCAAGTTGTTGCAACATTCAAGTCGGTTTACGCACCGTATAAGGGCTTGTTCTCGGGTCTCATCAAAGCTGCATCAGTAAAAAACACTGCTGACGTTTCCGGTGATTTCGCAGACATGATTCCTTTCTCGGGTCGTCCATACAAGATGCAGTCGTGGAGCAAAGATCAAATCGTTTATGTTCCTAACGACAAGTACTGGGGCACCGACAAAGCTGTAACTCCTAAGGTAGTTATGGTTCCTAAGGCTGACAGCGACACAGAAATTGCGTCGATCAAGGCCGGCGAAGTCGACTTCATCTACCCACAGTATTTCGGTGGAATTGAAGAAGCGATCAAGCAGGACAACATCACCTCGAAGGTGGAATTCGGTGGCGACTACGAAGCGTTCTACTTCAACCAGAAGTGCGGTCCTTTCGCAGACGACAACTTCCGTGCTGCATTCTCAAAGTCAATTGACCGCGAAGCATTGTTCCAGCAGATCTACATCCCAATTGCACCGACCGGCAAGGTCTTGCAATGCGGTCCAATCACCCCTGGTGATTATTGCGCAGGCGATGAGTTCGTGAACAGCTACGACGCCGAAGGCGCCGCAAAGTTGATGGAGAAAGCTGGATACAAGAAAGACGCCGATGGTTTCTGGGCGAAAGATGGCGTAGTGCCTGAAATTCGTTGGGTAATCAACACTGGCAACACACGCCGCGAGAACACCCAGGCTTACTTGATTCCATTGCTGGCAGCAGCAGGATTCAAAGTAAAGGCTGACAACTGTGACGCAGCTTGCTACTTCCAGAAGCGTTTGCCAGCACTTGACTACGACATGGCGATGTACATCAGCACGGCTCCACCAGATCCTGCTTACCTCACCTCGTCATTCGTATGTGACCAGATCCCAACCGATGCCAATAGCAACGTTGGACAGAACACCCAGGGTTGGTGCAATGCTGAAGCTTCAGACTTGCTCCACAATGCAGACGTTGAAGTTGACGGCGCAAAGCGCGCGGAAGACATCAAGGCTGCGTTGAAGTTGATGGCAAAAGACAGCGTGCTGTTGCCACTCTTCCAATTCCCTAAGGCCGGTTTCTGGCGCACAGACAAAGTTGGTGGACCTGTTGATGCTGAATTGAACAACTACCAGGCGTTCATTAACTTCAACCAGTGGACCGACGTTGATGGCAACGGACAAATCGTTATCGGAGCTGAGCAGTGGCCAGAGTGCTTGAACCCAATCACGGAGTGTGCAAACTCTTCATGGATGGTATGGACGACAGCATTCCCTGTCAGCCCAGGCGCATATGCCACAACCAACGACGGTAAGTACGTCGTAACCAACTTGTTGACAGGTGAGCCAGTAGTTACGGTTCTCTAGTCAATTAGTTCACTAGTACGCATGTACGGTGCGCGACTCGTTCCGTTGGGATCGGGTCGCGCACCGTCTGCATAATGAGATAATGAGATAATTCGTTGAAAGGAGGGGAGTAGACAGTGTTTCGGTTTGCTCTCCGTCGTGCCGCTTGGGCGGTTCCAACTCTCGTGCTCGTCACGTTCCTTGTGTACATTGCGCTTCGACTCGGTACAGACCCTGTCGCCAGCTACATGAAGTCGAACCCTCGCGCAACGCACAGCAAGATTGAGCAATATAAAAAATTGAATGGTCTCGGCACAAATTACGTTGCTGGATATTTCAGTTGGCTGAAGAACTTTGTCACGTTCAACTGGCCGAAGAGCATTAAGGGCCGACGCGATGTCTGGCCCGAATTGAAAGACGCGCTTGCTAATAGCGCTCGTCTAGGTATTGTCGCCACAGTCGTAGGTATCGCTGTCGGTTTGGGCATCGGTATTTTTGCAGCACTCAAGCCGGGTGGGCGTCGTGACGTATCGGTGAACACCATTGCCTTTATTGGCATCTCCATCCCGCCATACATTTCGGCAGTGTTGTTTCAGTTGATCTTCGCCGTGTACTGGAGCCGATGGTTCGGTCACACCCTGTTCCCAACCTCTGGCGTGTATCCGCCTGGACAAGACGGTTTCAATCTTGTGCTCATGTTGAAGCACATGGCTTTGCCAACCATCGTCGTGGCGATTCAAATCATCGCCGTCTACAGCCGCTACATGCGCTCATCGTTGCTCGAAGTTCTGAATTCCGATTTCATGAGAACAGCGCGTTCCAAAGGGTTAAGTGAATTTTCCGTGTTGATGAAGCACGGAGTACGGAACGCGCTCATTCCAGTGGTCACGATCGGAGCGCTTGACATCGGCGGGATCGTCGGCGGTTTGATTATCACCGAAAATATCTTTGACTATCCAGGTACGGGAAAGTATTTCCTCAGCGCATTTGGCACTGGAGATTTCCCTCTACTTATGCCGTTCATGGTCATCGTGGTTTTCTCTGTGCTGTTGTTCAACTTGATCGCCGATATTTCGTACGCATGGTTAGATCCGAGGATTCGCCTTGACTGACGAACTCATCAAGACATATTCGCCCAAGCAGCTTGCTTGGAAGCGGTTCATCGGTCACAAGGCCGCCGTAATTTGTTCCGTCGTACTGAGCATCATGGTCTTGCTCGTCGTGTTTTCCCACCTCACCGCCCGCTATGGCGTGAACGAAGCAGTCAAACTCCCACCAAACTCATTTCTGCCGCCACAAAAACTGGCCTGGTTCGGAACCGATGACATCGGACGCGATGTGTACAGCCGATTACTTTTCGGTACCCGAGTTTCTCTACTAATCGGACTCTTCAGTGCGGTGATTTCGGTAGGCGTTGGCTGCGTGATTGGCGCTGTTGCTGGGTTCCGAGGTGGCAGATTCGACGATGTTGTTATGCGTGTAACTGACTTATTCTTGGCCTTTCCATTTCTAGTTGCTCTGCTTGTGCTCAGAAATATGCTCGGAGCAGTTGGTTGGATCACCGTGATCATTGGTGATAAGAGTTCGCTTCGGTTCATCATTTTCTTGCTCTCGGTATTTGGATGGATGGGAGTGGCAAGAATTGTTCGTGGCCAAGTGTTGGCTTTGAAAGAACGCGAATTTGTGGAAGCAGCTCGGGCTGCTGGAGCTTCTCGTCGTTACATCATCATGCGTCACTTGCTTCCAAACTCTGTAGGGCCGATCATGGTCGCATTGACTTTTTCGATTGTTGGAGCAATTAGCGCAGAAGCGACTCTTTCGTTCTTCGGTTATGGTCCACAGGCAGGTGATGGTTCGACATCACTCGGAATCATGGTGGGAGCGGCAAAGGGTGCTGTACAAACCGGATTCTGGTGGATTGCGGTGTTTCCGTGCGTCACGCTTGTGCTCATTTCGCTTTGTATCAACTTCATTGGAGACGCATTGCGCGATGCAACTGACCCTCGATTGGATCAAGGTAAGTGATGACTGAATCAGTTCTGTCAATTCGTAACCTTGCTGTCACGTTCAACACCCAAATGGGGGAACTGCGTGCAGTCCGCGGCGTAGATGTGGACGTGCGAGCGGGCGAGATTCTTGGAGTCGTAGGTGAGAGTGGTTCAGGAAAATCGGTGTCGTTCCTGGCTGCAATGGGTTTGCTGCCAAATTCAGCAATCGTTACTGGAAGTGTGGTGCTCGATGGCGTCGAACTCATTGGCGCTAAACCAAAGGTGGTCCGATCAATGCGCGGACGTCTGATGTCAATGGTGTTTCAGGACCCATTGTCTGCTCTTAATCCCGTTCAACGCGTTGGGGATCAAATAGTTGAGATGATTCAGTCGCATCAGTCATTGGATGATCGTGCTGCGGCAAAACGTGCCGTCGAACTGTTGGAAATTGTTGGCATTCCGCAACCTGATGAGCGGGCCAGACAATATCCGCATGAGTTCTCAGGTGGAATGCGTCAGCGAGTTGTCATTGCTATGGCAATTGCCAATAATCCGAAAGTGCTTATTGCCGATGAACCGACCACGGCACTCGATGTCACGGTTCAAGCTCAGATTCTTGAAGTGATTCAACGGGTACAGCAGACATTTGGTACCGCGGTGGTACTCATCACTCACGATCTCGGAGTCATTGCCCGCGTTGCTGACAGTGTGAATGTGATGTACGCAGGCCGAAATGTTGAAAGCGGCTCCGTGCAATCGCTCTTCGATCATCCGAGCCACCCGTACACCCGCGGTTTGTTGTCGTCTTTACCGCATGAGGGCACGGAACGGCTTCAACCGATTGCTGGATTTCCGCCGAACATGCTTGCTCCACCGCCGGGATGCGGGTTCGCTCCTCGTTGTCCACACGCGTTGGAAGTTTGTTCATCCGAACTACCCGCCTTGCGCCAGTTTGGAGATTTGCAAACAGCGTGTGTCTTAGCTGAACAATTGCGGATTGGAGGAAACGTATGAGTGCCGAGAATTCACCTGCACTGCTCAGCGTTCGCCATCTCGTTAAGAATTTCGAATTGCGAGCGAGCAAAGGTATTCGCAATACGAAGCGAATCGTGCAAGCTGTCGCTGATGTTTCATTCGATGTAGAGGTTGGTCAGACGCTTGGGATCGTCGGTGAATCTGGTTCGGGAAAGACCACAGTTGGCCGTTCGGTTCTTCAGCTCATCACACCTACATCTGGTGAAGTGATTTTTGATGGCAAAGATCTCACGAAACTCAGTTTCGAAGAAATGCGGGACGTTCGTCGTCAAATGCAGATTGTTTTCCAAGATCCGTTTGCTTCACTTGACCCGAAAATGACAGTTGGTGCGTCCATTGTCGAGCCATTGATCGTGCAGGGTGTGGCAGGGGATCACGATGCAAAAGTGAAGGAACTACTCGACCTCGTGGGGCTTGCGCCGGACCACGCTCGCCGGTTTCCACATGAATTTTCTGGAGGACAACGTCAGCGCATCGGTATCGCCCGTGCTCTTGCGTTAGATCCGAAGCTCATTGTTTTAGATGAACCCGTATCGGCACTCGATGTAAGCATTCAAGCTGGCGTGGTCAACCTTTTTGCTGATCTTCAAAAGCGGCTAGGCATGTCATACATTTTCATTGCCCACGATTTGTCTGTTGTGCGCCACATCGCCGATCAAGTTGCGGTGATGTACCTCGGCAAAATTGTTGAAATTGGCGAAAAGACCGCTGTATACACGCATCCAACGCACCCGTACACAAAAGCGTTGCTCTCGGCAGTGCCATTGCCCGATCCAAAGGTGGAACGCTCTCGACACCGAATCATGCTTGAAGGTGATGTACCTTCGCCTGTCAATCCTCCGACCGGATGTCGCTTCCGTACGCGCTGTTGGAAGGCCACCGAACTCTGTGCGGCGGAGGAACCTCAGTTGGTGGTTCGCTCGTCGGGTCAACAATCTGCCTGCCACTTTCCTGAATAGTCGTTCAAGCTCTTAATCGGTAGGATTCAACCGTGCGTCATTTTCTCACCATCGTTACCATCGTCATAAACGTTCTGTCATTGATTGCGCTCGTATCTGGGGTATTGCTCCACAGCGGCCGCGGCGGAGGTTTGAGCGACATGTTCGGAGGTGGCGGAGGAGCAGCACTTGGTTCCGCAGCAGCAGAGCGCAACCTCAATCGCATCACAACGGTGTTCGCGCTCGTTTGGGTTATGACCGTCGTCGCTCTTGGAATGTTTCTCGCGTAATACGGAGTTGAACAGGTAAAATTTAGTACCACGTCGGAGTGGCGAAATTGGCAGACGCACCAGCTTGAGGGGCTGGCGCTCGAAAGGGCGTAGGGGTTCAAGTCCCCTCTTCGACACCATACAGTAGTGATTATGCCTACCTGGAAAAATTGGGCCGGAAATCAGAAATCGCACCCGGTACGTGTAGAGAAGCCATCTTCAGAATCGGACGTTGTTGCAATCGTCAAGCGCGCAGCGTTGAACAATCAGAAGGTGAAGGCTGTGGGTTCGGGTCACAGTTTCACAGGGATCGCCGTTCCAAATGAGGTGATGATCGATCTCACTCGTTTGAATCGTGTGACGAACGTAGATCTGGCGCGCGGCCTAGTAACTGTTCAGGCCGGAATCGTCTTGAGCGAATTGAACGCGCAGTTGGAACGGCATCAGTTATCGATGCCGAACCTTGGAGATGTCACCTATCAGACGCTCGCAGGTGCGCTCTCTACGTCGACACACGGGACGGGACTGCAAAGGACTGGTCTCGCAGCGCAGATTCAAGCATTTCGATTAGTCACTGCTCTAGGTGAAGTGCTTGTGTGCGATGCCCAACAGAACTCCGAAGTGTTTCATTGTGGGCGAGTATCGCTAGGTGCGCTCGGTGTACTTTCAGAAGTATCGTTGAATGTGGTTCCGGCCTTCAATCTTCGAGCAGTTGAACAACCAATGCGGATAGATGACGTTTTGCGTAATTTCACGCAACTCATTACCGACAATGATTTTTTCGAGTTTTACTGGGTGCCGCACACAAAATGGGCACTGACTAAAGCCAACAACGTCAGTACTGATGCGATTGATTCTCCGAGCAGATTTGCAACGTGGTACAACAAAATGTTTCTCGAGAATTATGCCTTCGGATTGTTGTGTCGACTTGGACGTCTATTTCCAAAATTGATCCCAAAACTGGCGACAATTATCCCGTCATCGGGCCGCGTTGAATACGTCAACATCAGCCATCGTATTTTCAGTAGTAAAAGGCTCGTGAAGTTTTACGAAATGGAGTATTCGATCTCGTTAGAGGCACTCGTGCCTGCACTTCGCGAAGTTATGCAAATGGTTGCAGATCGCGGCTTCAAGATCAGTTTCCCCGTAGAGGTACGGTGCACAGGGAGCGACAACATTCCGTTGTCTACATCGACCGGCCGACAAAGTGCGTACATTGCAGTACACATGTTCAAAGGCACTGAATATGCCGAATATTTCTCCGCGGTAGAGGCCATTCTGCGCAAGTACGAGGGCAGACCACACTGGGGAAAGATCCACAATCTCGATGCGAGTCAGATTTCTAGGCTGTATCCTGAGTATCAGCGTTTTATTGAAGTTCGGAACCAACTCGATCCCGAGGGTGTGTTCACAAACGACTATTTGCGTCGTGTGTTGGGTCGCTAGCCCTTCACAACCACAGGAACATACCTGAGGACCCCCCCCAAACACATACAGATCGAGGATATTTTCAATGACGAAAACATGGTTAGAACTTGGCGTGCCCAAAAATATTATTTCTGGTTTAGTTTCGCGCGGTATCGAAGCTCCGTTCCCGGTTCAGGTAGCCACGTTGCCAGACGCACTTGCAGGAAATGACATCTGCGGCAAAGCTCCTACAGGCTCGGGAAAAACTCTCGCTTTCGGCATTGCCATAGCAGTGAAGGTGACCAAGAGCCGTCCGGGTCGACCTACTGGTTTGGTGTTAGTGCCTACACGTGAACTTGCTGCTCAGGTAGCTAAGGAAATCTCCTTGTTGTGCGGAGGCAGTGATATCCGAGTTTCGGCCGTTTATGGCGGAGCAGGATACGGACCACAGGTAAAGGCTGCACGTGCTTCCAGCATCGTCGTTGCCACACCAGGTCGCCTCGAAGACCTCATCAAACGTCGTGATCTCGATTTGGGTGCTGTTGCTGTTGCGGTAATCGATGAAGCCGACCGCATGGCAGACATGGGATTCATGCCAGCCGTAAAGCGCATCATGCGCTCGGTAACGACCAATCGTCAAACATTGTTGTTCTCGGCAACCCTTGATGGTGACATCGACATGTTGATTCGTGAATTCCAAAATTCACCAAAGCGTCATGCTGTTGCTACTGCCGAAAATGCTGGTGAAATTGACCACTTGTTTTGGAACGTATCTCGCGACAATCGTACGAAAGTTCTTGCCGAAATTGCCACGCAATACGAGCGCGCCATCGTGTTTTGTCGCACAAAACACGGATCTGATCGTCTTGCAGGAAATCTTGAATCAATGGGAATCAATACGTGTGTTATTCACGGCAACCGCAGCCAGGCTCAGCGTGAAAAGGCGCTTGAGCAATTCCGTCGCGGGAAGGCAACCGTCATGGTCGCTACCGACGTTGCTGCACGCGGTATTCACATCGATGCTGTTCCAGTCGTCGTGCACTTCGATATGCCTGAAGACCCTAAGGACTACATCCACCGTTCGGGTCGTACCGGTCGTGCTGGCATGAAGGGAACGGTCATTTCCTTGATCGACAAGTCAATGCGTCGTACAACGACATCGCTCTGCCGCGGAATGAAATTCGACGTTATTTACGACGAACCAAATTTCAACCTCAGCGAGCCTGCGAAACCAGTTCGCCCAGGTGAAATCGGTTCAGTTGTGGCAACGCTGCTGAAGGTCGAATCAGACTAAAGGCAAATGTCTTGCGGGCGCACCGGAATGCGCTCGATATTCTTGCCGATCGCGTTTCTGATCGCTGCGACGATTGCAGGTGTGACGGAGATACATGGTGGTTCACCAATACCTTTGGCTCCAAGCGGCGCCTGAGGTTCGTATTCCTCGATCATCACGGCAACGACATCTGGCGCGTCGAGTGCTGTTGGAAGAAGATAGTCAGTGAAGCTTGGGTTGCGTACCTTGCCGTCTTTCATGACGATTTCTTCCATTACTGCGAGGCCAAGACCTTGAGCAATGCCGCCTTCTAATTGCCCAATCGCTGACAGAGGGTTCAGCACTCTGCCAACGTCTTGAGCTGTTGCAATTTGCACGACTTTGACTAATCCAAGCTCGGGATCAACGTCAACGACAGCGCGGTGAGCCACGAATGCGAAAGCGGTGTGGCAATTACCCTGACCATTTTCATCGAGTTCTTCGGTTGCGCGATGATGATGTTCAAATGTCTCGCTAATTTCAACTCCGTCTGATGCTTCCGCAACTGATATTCGGAATGTACCTACTTGGTCTACGACATCGGTTCCGTCGATGACAAGTCGCAGGGGATCGATGCTGTGCATCAACCCGACGTGATGAAAAAGTCGTTCACGGACCAGACGACATGCACCGTCTACTGCACCGCCACTCATCCACGTTTGACGTGAAGCAGAAGTTGACCCAGCTGAACCAATCTGGGTGTCGATTGGTTCAAGAATAACTTCATCGACTCCGAGTACAGATCGGGCAATTTGTGGGGCAAGCGTTACGAAACCTTGACCAACTTCGGATGTTGCAAACTTGAGTGACGCAACGCCGTCCTTGAGAGTGCAACGTGCGGTTGCGTAGTCATCGAATCCTTCGCTGTACATGAGGTTCTTCATGGAGACGCCCCAGCCAATTCCGCGAACGATGTTTGAACGCGAAGCTGTGAGTCCACTTCCACCTGGGAGCGACAGTTCGTTAACTGACTGACCCATGGGTTCTGGCAAGGGGATTGCGCCAGTTTCGGTTATACAGCGAGCAACCGGAGCAACGCTTTCCATGATTTGACCCGTGATGAGCGGATCTCCCGTAACCATTGCGTTGATCAGACGAATTTCAACAGGTGATTTACCCACAGCTGCCGCAATTTTGTCCATTTGAGACTCGTGAGCAAAACAGGCCTGAACCACGCCAAAGCCACGCATAGCGCCGCATGGCGGATTGTTCGTGCGAACTGCGTACCCATCGACAGTGGCGTTATCGCATTTGTATGGACCCTGCGTATGCGTAATGCCGTTGATCAGTACTGCTGGTGATGTACTTGTATATGCGCCGCCGTCGAACACAAAACGTGCATCGACCTTAATGATTTTGCCGTCAGCATCTGCGTGATGGCGCATAAAAATAGTTGCAGGGTGACGATGCACATGCCCAAAGAAGCTTTCTTCGCGGCTGTATTGCATTTTGATCGGTCGGCCTGCTTTCAGCGCAAGCAAACAACAGTGAACTTGAAGACTGATGTCCTCGCGAGCGCCGAATGCGCCGCCAACTCCACCAAGCGTGAGTCGAATTTTTTCAGCAGGAAGAGCGAGACAGGCAGAAATTTGTGTGAGGTCTTCGTGCAACCATTGAGTTGCGACATGTAAGTGAAGCCCAAGTCCGTCTGGATCGGGAATAGCAAGTGCAGCTTCAAGACCGAGAAACGCCTGATCTTGCATTCCTATGACGTATTCACCCTCGACAACGATTGGTCCGGTGATTGTCTGATCGCCACGGAGAATTCGTTGATGTCGAATGACGTTGCCGTCAGGGTGAATTGGATCGAATGTTCCGGCAACAGCGTCCTCAGGGTTTGTGAGAGGTTTCAAAACTTCGTAGACAACTTGTATTAGAGCAAGTGCGCGACGGCAAGTTTCTGGGTGGTCTGCGGCAACTGCGGCCACCGGCTCGCCCATATATCGAACGAAGTCCTGAGCAAAAACTGGTTGATCGCTGCTGATTAGCCCATACGTTGGCTTGCCAGGAACATCATCGGCGGTGATTACACATTGAACACCCGAGAGTGCCAGTGCTGCAGATGTATCAATCGACACAATCTTCGCGTAGGGGTGAGGGGATCGCAAAGTAGCACCCCAGAGCATATTTTCGGCGTGCATGTCAGAAGTGAATTCGAAGCTGCCTTGAACTTTGTGTGCTCCATCGGGGCGCAGTGCACTATTGCCAAGGATGTCTCGAGGCTTTGTGACTGTAGATGACTTGGCCATAGTTACTTGACTTCGTTTCGTGATCGAATGGTTGCCTCAACAGCAGCGAAAACGCGACCATAGCCAGTACACCTGCAGATGTTGCCCGAGATCGCTTCCTTAACTTCAAACTCTGAAGGTTGTGGATTCTTTTCGAGTAGGTGGTGAACTGCGACGATAAGGCCAGGCGTGCAGAAGCCGCACTGAACTGCACCTTCTTCGACGAAACTCTGTTGCACATCGGTTAGCGATGTTTCGGATGTGATGCCTTCAACCGTGACAATCTCGCTGTTGATTGCTGTTGCAGCCATTACTAAACAGGCGCAAACGGCATCACCATCCATCAACACGGTGCAACTGCCACATTCACCCTGTTCGCATGCACCTTTGGTTCCAGGCAGGCCGAGGCGCTCACGCAGAACGTAGAGCAGGCTTTCGCCGACCCAGGAATCCTGAACAGGCATCGTCTTGCCATTGACCCGAAGTGAATAGAACTCATTTGCGCTCATTGGTATGCCTTCCTCAGCAAACGAGATGCCAGAACAGAAATTGCGTGGCGTCGATATTCGGCAGTGCTTCGATGGTCATCGATTGGTGACGACTCGGCTGCAGCACGTTTGCCGAATTCATCTGCAACGTCGAGAGAAATTGATGCACCAGTGGACAAGTTGTGATTTTCTTTTAGCCATGCTTCGGCCTCACGGCATCGGATGATGGTCGGTCCGACTGAACCGAGGGCAATTCTCACGTGTGCGTTCTCGTGGTCGGCAACTAAACAAGCCGAAGCGACTGAAATGACCATTGCATTGCGAACTCCAACTTTGGAGTAGCCCTGCCATCCATTGATGATTGGAAAATCAATGGAAGTGATGATTTCGTCATGTTGACGAACGCTGCGTTTTACGCCTGTCATGAAATCATGAATTGACACCACACGAGACGAATCCACAGTATTGAGATGAATCATCGCGTCGAGGGCAAACATAACGGGGAGTGTGTCGCCAGCAGGTGAACACGTGCCTAGGTTCCCGCCTAGTGATCCTGCAGCTCTGATCTGTGGTGAACCGACAGTACGTGCTGCCTGCGCAAGTGCTGGAATGGCCGACAACACTGGTTCGCCCTCAATGATTGAATACGGAACTCCGGAACCGATTGAAAGCATGCCAGATTGATCACGACGAATAGTTCGCAGCGATTCGACATCACGGAGGCTGATCATGGTGGTTGGCTTTACATGGTTGAAGTTGATTTCCACCATGAGGTCAGTGCCACCCTGAATAAGACGTGCATCGGCGTGTTCACGCAGAGCAGTAAGTGCCGTTGTGAGTTCTTTGGCAACAATGACGCTCATGTTTAGTTGCCATCCCAATCCGCGAATGCGTCGATCATGGCGTGCACGTCACCTAGTGGATACAGAATCGGGCACGTTGCTCCGTTATTCAAATAGTGACGGACCTGTTCACGTGCTTCAGCCGGAGTTCCACTAGCAGTAAGCATCTGAACGATTTCATCGGGCACAAGCTTTGAAGCGGCGGTTACTTGTTCGTGCGTTGCTGGCCAGGTGAGTACTTCGCCAACTTTGTCGAGCAATGACTGAGGCACACCCGATGCCTTCATGATGTGCGGTTGCTGACCGAGGTACTGAGTCACCATTTCCCGGGCCATGTCTAATGCGGTTTGACGATCGTCGTGCACGCTGCACACGACGAGCTGTGGTCGATCGATGTCTTCAATCTTTCGCCCAGCTTTGTCTGCTCCTGTTTGCAATGCTTCCATTGCTTGCTTGTTGTAATCAGGTGAGACCAAATAGTTCAGCACGACGCCGTCAGCAATTTCGCCAGTGAGTTCCATCA